>NZ_JBFSTC010000069.1:0-28947 GCF_041466605.1 Vibrio sp. 10N.247.310.17
CCGTTGAATCCGTTGAATCCGTTGAATCCGTTGAATCCGTTGAATCCGTTGAATCCGTTGAAACCGTTGAATCCGTTGAATCCGTTGAATCCGTTGAATCCGTTGAAACCGTTGAATCCGTTGAATCCGTTGAATCCGTTGAATCCGTTGAATCCGTTGAATCCGTTGAATCAGCTTGGTCTTTGGCACTCTTTTGCTGAAGATTGGCTGGCTGAGTTTTAGGCTTCAGAGCATTGTTAAAGATAGACTCAAGTTCTTCCGAGACGTTAGTCGCGGGACTCTGTCGAACCTTTTTGGGAAATCCTGCTGTGTCTGGGTGATCGTGTTTGACTCGCATTTTTACCTTCTATGAAACAATGGCACTACGAAACTCTTCTTGTTCGAGCTCTTCTTGGTACTGCACTTGACGTATTTGTTCAGCGATTTCTTGTTCGTTTAGCTGAATGAATTTTTCTTTGGTTTTATGAGCGGCGATTGCTTCTTTTTTTCTCTCTTTGAGCCGTTGAGCTTCTTGCTCCAATACTTTTTTGGCTTCAGCGGCTCGCTGCTTTAAATCGGCTTCTCTTTCCCTCAATAGTGCGATTTCTTGTCGCAATATCTCGAGTTCTTTTAGCACCACCATTTTCTGCTTCGCTTTGGTAAATCGTCGCTCTTCTTCTTCTTTTCGCCATTGGTGATAATCGACTACGGACTGCTCGGATTTTCGCCTTATAGAGAGGGCGTTGTTGACTCGGTACTCTTGCTGCTGAACTGCACTGTCAGCTCGCTCGGCACGAATCGTTTTGATCTCTAGTAACTGCTCGATCATAAGCCCGCGAGTCCTTGTAACTGAGTCACGGTTTCGTCGAGCTCACTTGTTTCGTGTGTGCCTTGACGTAAAAACGCTCGGATATCATCACTTTGATCAATGGCCATATCCGCGCGGTTATCAGCACCATGTTGGTATTCGCCAATTTTAATCAGCAGTTCAACTTCTTCATATTTTGCCAGCATTTCACGCATATGAGCTGCCGATGCTTGATGAGTTTTATCCACGATTTGGTTCATTACACGGCTTGCTGAACGAAGCACGTCAATGGCTGGGTAGTGGTTCATTGCGGCCAGTTTCCGAGAAAGAATAATGTGACCATCAAGTATTGATCGGGTCTCGTCGGCAACTGGTTCTGTCATATCGTCACCTTCTACAAGTACGGTGTACAGAGCGGTGATGGAGCCTTTGTCTGATTGGCCAGCACGTTCCATCAGTCTTGGCAATGCAGCAAAAACAGAAGGCGGATAACCTCGTCGTGTTGGTGGTTCACCTGCTGCCAAGCCGATTTCACGTTGAGCTCGGGCAAAGCGAGTGACAGAATCCATAAGCAGTAGGACGCGTTTACCTTGGTCACGGAAGTACTCTGCGATGGAGGTGGCCACAAACGCAGCTTTGGCACGTTCCATTGCAGGTCTATCTGAGGTTGCTACGACTAACACCGCCCTTGTCATGCCTTCTTCACCAAGGTCGTGTTCGATAAATTCTTTAACCTCACGCCCCCTTTCGCCGATAAGGGCGAGAACTGTGACATCAACGTCAGCGGAGCGGATGAACTTGGCGAGTAGGGTACTTTTACCACCACCAGCCGCGGCAAAAATACCCATCCTTTGTCCTTCGCCGCAGGTGAGTAATCCGTCTATCGAACGAACCCCCATGGAGATGGGATTTTCGATCAATTTTCGTTGCATCGGTGGCGGTGCATCTTTGTAAACTGGATACCAAGCACTCGGTTCTTTATTTTGGGTGCCATCAAACGGGCGACCCAGTCCATCCAGTACCTTACCTAACAAGTGGTTGCCAACGCCTACTTCATGCATTTTTCCAAGTGGACTCACTTCGGTGTTGGAGGAAATACCAAGCATGTTTCCAAGTGGAGTAAGTAACGCGTGATGTTGCTGAAAACCAACCACTTCCGCGAGAAGCGACAAGGTTTGATCAGGGTTGCGCAACTCACAAAGTTCCCCAACACGAACACCAGGAACCACGGCTTTGATGATGGTGCCAGTAACTTGAGTAACTCGGCCGCGGATTTGTATCAAACGAGTTTGTTTGATAGCAGATTGTTGCGTTTCGGTGATGTATGAGAAATCGTTCAATTTAGGAAATATGCGTAATAACTGGTAGTGATAGAGTAGAAAGGATGGGGCAGTATTTATAGTGACTATTGGTCGGGAGTTTTTAGAAAACTAAAAATGCCCTAAAAAAACACGTCTGATTTTGACAGCCTATTGCAAATACAACATTTACACTCAAGTCATATTGTACGAAAGGAGTGCAAATGAGTGAGTATTATCAACAATCAAATTGCAACGGGTAACAAGTTTGACACGCCAATTCGAAGCGGTCATGAGTACGTACGTTCTGGGGAGTCAATTGGTGGAAACTATCGAGGCGAGAGCGTCCGAGTACACAATGCTACTCAATCATTATTTGACGCAATGGAGGAGCTGACGTCATTAGGCTCAGAAAAAGCAGAAAAAGATCTAACCAAACGTAAAGTAAAAGATGGTGGTCTTCGGGTTAATGAAGCTCATGAGTTGGTGTCTGAATATTTAAGGAAAGTTCCTGATCTTGAGAAGAACCAAAAGATCAAAGACCTTGCTACCAAGATGGCGGGTGGCAACTTATCAACGATCGCGCAGCTACAAGCTTACCTTAATGGCTTTTCTGAAGAGAAGAGTCACCAGTACCTTGCATTAAAGGCGGTAAAAAAGTTTCTCGGAGCGAACCCAGAAAGTAAGAATCTGTTGGCGCTGATTGACCAAGCCCTTCTGAACTTTGAGCAAAATCCAGATTCTTGGTCTCAGATTGATACCGAGATTCGTGTGTCGAGCTTTGCTGATGAATATAGCAAAGAGCAAGACTTTAGCAGTTTGCACCAACTACGCGGTTTCTATCGTGACACAGTACACAGTTACCAAGGCTTAGGCTCGGCATACAAGGATGTGGTTGAGCGATTTGGTGAAAAAGAGGTGTCCACCGCCGTCGACTTTATGTTGCAAGGTATGAGTGCAGATTTAAGTGTTCAAGGCAGTAATATTGATTCGGTTAAGCTGCAGCTTTTGATGTCAGATATGCAAAAACTTAAGACGCTGAATACCCTTCAAGATCAAGTTAGTAATATCTATCAGATGTTTAAACCTCAGCAGGCAAGCCATGGCTTATCAAGTTACTGATTTAATGTCGGATGTCATCGACTTAGTTGAGCAGCGCTGGGTGGGAAGCGAAGAGATATGGAACTTAGTGAACGCCATGAAGTTGGGGGCCATTGAGCGACAAATTAGTTTTTTACGAGAACTGCACAACTTAGTTCGGCATATTTCCATTGATGTGTTTAACGACGAAGAACAGCGGCAAAACCTAATACAAGCAATACAAAAAGTGCTTGATGAAGCGATTGATTTAGAAGAAGAGGAAATTTGGAACGATGAATTGGATTGATGCGTCAGTGGATGATTTTTGCCGAGGAATGGGGCTTGAAGCCGTAAATTTCTCGTCGGCTGGACGTGTTCAGTTGAGCTTTGAACAAAGCGGCACCTTGTACCTTGAGAAATATCAGGATTGTTTGTTTCTTATGTTGGTAAAAGCGCTGCCATGGCATCAATCTAATGAGTCAATTAAAAAGGCACTGAGCTTTTGTCATTCAGGGCAAGGGTGGCCATTCACTATTAAAACTGGGCTGTTCGATGAACAAGCGTTAGTTTTCTCAGCGCAAATTGAAGGCGATGAAGTTACCTTACCAACCATAGAACAAGCATTCGCGTTGCTAGTTCGTTTGCATAACGACGTGGTGAACTCATGAATCGGATTAGTACATTAAACGTTGGTATTGAAAGTTTTGCTCATATCTCTCTTGAGCAAGTCGAAAGCGACTTTCCACAACGTTTTCAACTGCTACCTGACGGTCAAGCCATCGCGACGCACCTAGAGAAATTGTATGAACTTCGCCCTTCAGAGCAGTACTTGATGCCACTCGCTAAGCCAAAGATTACACATACAGACTTACTTCGCCCAGAAAAATACCGTCAGCAGTTTGATATAACTCTGCAAAGACTTCAAGACTTGGCGAAGAAAAATGGTTCTCATACGCTAACTCAAGCAGCGGAAACGTTGCAAACTACTCAATTAGATCAACGTTATCTCACCATGGCGTTGAATCTACTGATTCAGGTTTAACTCCCATGTTACAAGCAAAAGATGTGGAGCTATTGCTTATCCACGGGGCTCTCCAAGTTCAATATAAAAAACCTAAACAAGCAATTATGTTACTCGAAGCGCTGTTGGAAATCGAACCTCAGCATAAAGAAGCTCGCCAAACATTAGCGGTAGCATGCCTGGATTTAGGGCGGTACGCTCGTTCAATCGAACTGTGCGAAAGCTTGTTGGAAGCCAACAACTCTAATGAAGCTGGTTTATGGTTTTGTCTTAGCCAAGCCCGCTGGAAACAAGATGATGTTGAGGGCGCGCGCCGCGCTCATCGCTGTTATATAAAATCTCTAAATAGTGAACCAAATGAATAAGTTGATCGATATTATTAACAAGGTTGGGCAGCGTAAAGACATCATGCTTGCCGTGATGCTACTGGCAATCGTCTTTATGATGATCTTGCCTTTACCTACGACATTGGTGGATGTACTTATCGGTACCAACATGAGTATAGCGGTCGTCTTATTGATGATTGCTATCTACATTACATCCCCCCTAGAGTTCTCTGCATTCCCAGCGGTTCTGTTGATCACTACACTATTTCGCTTGTCACTTTCTATCACTACAACACGACTTATCCTGCTGCAAGGTGATGCTGGTCAAATCGTTTCTACCTTTGGTAACTTCGTCGTGGGTGGTAACCTGGTCGTGGGCATCGTAGTTTTCCTGATCATCACAATCGTTCAGTTTATGGTGATTACTAAAGGTTCAGAAAGGGTAGCGGAAGTCAGTGCTCGATTCTCCCTTGATGCGATGCCGGGTAAGCAAATGAGTATAGACGGCGATATGCGCGCCGGGGTAATCGATGTTCATGAGGCGCGTCATCGCCGTTCAGTGATTGAAAAAGAAAGCCAAATGTACGGCTCTATGGACGGGGCGATGAAGTTCGTAAAAGGAGACTCTATTGCTGGTCTGGTGATAATCGTGGTGAATATTCTTGGCGGTGTAACCATAGGTGTGACTCAAAAAGGCATGTCAGCGTCG
Organism: Vibrio sp. 10N.247.310.17; assembly: GCF_041466605.1. NCBI lineage: Bacteria > Pseudomonadati > Pseudomonadota > Gammaproteobacteria > Vibrionales > Vibrionaceae > Vibrio > Vibrio sp. 10N.247.310.17. The sequence goes on from NZ_JBFSTC010000069.1 coordinate 5,222, forward strand.
GAAGCATTGGAGCTATTTGCTGTTTTGACCGTAGGTGATGGCCTGGTATCGCAAATTCCGGCTCTCTTTATCGCGATTACTGCCGGTATTATTGTGACGCGCGTTTCGAATGAAGAGTCCTCTGACCTAGGCTCAGATATCGGAGCACAGGTTACAGCACAACCAAGAGCTTTGTTGATTGGCGGTGTGTTGCTAGTGTTGTTTGCGCTTATTCCCGGTTTCCCGAAGGTTACCTTCTTTGTTCTTGCTATTGTAGTCGGTGGTGGCGGCTTTTTCTTACTCCATAACAAAAAACAACAAAGTAAATTAAGCAGTGCCGACTTACCAAGTTTTGTTGCCCAAGGCGCGGGCTCGCCAGCCGCCAAATCGAACAAAGCGGCACCTCAGCGCAACAGCAAAGGAAAACTAGGTGAACAAGAAGAGTTCGCTATGACGGTACCGCTGCTAATCGATTTGGATGCTCGCTTACAAGAGAGCTTAGAAGCCGTCGCTTTGAATGATGAGCTCGCACGAGTAAGACGAGCGTTGTACCTAGATCTCGGCGTGCCGTTCCCGGGGATTCACTTACGATTTAACGAAGGGATGAGCAACGGTGAATACTTGATTCAATTGCAAGAAGTGCCAGTTGCCCGCGGTCGGATTCAAAGCTTAAAACTGCTGGTGACAGAAGATAATGAGCAGATCGATTTGCTTGGTATACCTTACGAGAAAGATGACGATTTTCTACCGGGAATTTCGAGTATTTGGGTAGACCACAGTCATAAAGTAAAACTAGAAAACAGCCAAGTGGGCTTTTTAACTCCCGACCGTATTTTGACTTACCACCTATCTCATGTGCTAAAAGAGTACGCCCAAGATTTTATCGGTATCCAAGAGACTCGTTATTTGCTAGAGCAAATGGAAGGCAGTTATTCCGAATTAGTAAAAGAGACACAGCGTATTGTGCCTTTGCAAAAAATGACGGAAATCCTACAACGCCTTGTCTCTGAGGATATTTCTATTCGTAACTTACGAGTGATCTTAGAAGCAATGGTGGAGTGGGGACAAAAAGAAAAAGACGTGGTTCAGTTGACTGAATACATCCGTTCAAGTTTGAAACGCTATATTTGTTACAAGTACGCCAGCGGTCAAAATATGTTGCCAGCATACCTGTTAGATCAGAGCTTGGAAGATATGCTCCGTAACGGTATTCGTCAGACTTCGTCGGGCAGTTACTTAGCGCTTGACCCTTCCGTTACTCAACAGTTTGTCAGCGACGTTAAGCAAGCAGTTGGTGATTTGAGCCGTATGCCAAATAAACCAGTGTTAGTGGTGTCAATGGACGTACGCCGTTACGTGCGAAAATTGATTGAATCTGAATACTACGATCTGCCAGTGCTGTCTTTTCAAGAACTAACGCAACAAATTAATATTCAACCTTTAGGCAGGGTGGGAATGTAATGGCATGTGTACTCAGTCAGTCTTTAGTGACGTCAGGAATCAAAGTGAGGCCTTATTTCTGGCAGAAAAGCACTATCTTACTTGGCCATCGCTACGAATACGACGGTATGGAGCTCGTGTTCCGAGTAGACGATGGTGAAATTATCATCGTTTTGTTGCGAAGAATTACTCCAAACCAAGGTTTGAGCAATCCTTTCTCTGCACTGTTTTTACTCGCAGAACATGCTATCCGATTGTACCCACTCAACTGGATCATTCGTGGCAACGTTGACGTATTGCGTGGTAGCAATATGAGTAACCAAAGATTAGCGCAATTCTATTTGGGAGCCTGTGGTGCGAGTCACGATGAACAAGATGATTGGTACTACTTGCGCCTGAGTGACTACCGCCCACTTAAAAAGAGAAAGAAAGTAAAAACTCTCGACTGTTACTGACAGCATCTAATAGATGCTTCGCTTTAATATAGGTATCAAGATGAAGCAACCCTTTACCGAAACCATTGAAAAATCAGAACTTGCTATCCTTACTGCAGATGACAGAGCTGAAGTGTTCAATGAACTACTTGAAGGATTAGGTGTTGGTCCAGTAGCAGGAAATATTCTGCTTGATGGGTTAAACGCCGATCCCAAACTGATGAAACAAGCAGAACATGAATTGCTCGAGGAAGTACAACGCCGCAGACAACAACAACATCCGCTCCACGGCACTAATGCCGAAGGCTCTAGGCGCAAGCGGCCTGTGTTACTTCGTGGCATAGTAATTTAAAGGTTTTTAAATGACGGATATAAACAGAAGAAACCCAGTAGGTGGGGTAGGACCTCGACCAGAGCCGCAGACCTCATTTCAGGATCGTTTGGCTGATAAATTGGCTAATATTTTAGGGGAGCCAAATGCGGCTAAGTTGAAGGCGTTGATTAGTCAATTGCCTAAGGTGTTAGGGCGTAGTGAACAAGATAGCCTTGATCTTTATGCCAATTCATTGAGGAAACTACTAGAAAAACAAGCAGCATTTACTGGCACTGCTGCAGTTGATACTGCTGCTCATTGGATGAAATCGTTGCAAAATCAAGCGGTGAATGGTCAGATTTCACCTCAAGACTTGGTAAACGGAGTCAACAAAACACTTACTTACCAATTCCGAACTTGGTTCGAAAAGCAGTTAAGTGACAAGGTAGACAATTCGCTCCCTACAGACTTTATCAATCAGTTCCGATTAGGAAGCCAGAGTACCCAAGAAGAACAAATAGCTAACTTAGATGCCGATGCACTTAAACAAGCTACTGCGAAGATCAGTGTGTTTATAAATTCACTTTCTCAGCAAATGAGCTCTAGTAAGGTTCGTGAGAACGCTATTTCTTTTTTGCGTAATGCATTTCGCAATCTAGGTTCGGTAGACATCAACGAGCTAAATAACTCGGATTATTTATTAACGAAAGAAAGCTTCAAAGCAGCAGTTTTAGCACAGCTTACTAGATCTTTAAATAATGCAGGTCTTACGCTAAGTGGCAGTGATGCACAACTTTTGGCAAATAAAATCACTTGGCTTCCAGGTATGTCTAAGCAGGAGCTTAGAGGAGGGCTGAACGATCTGGTGAACCAAGTAAAAGGTCAATACGCAAATGCTTATGGAGCTGGTTCGGTTAGTAAGCTGCAAATAGTACTTGATGCGGCAATTGCAAAGCTAAGGAGCTCATCTACGGATATAACGCTCTCTAGCTTATTCTCGAATATGGCTGTGAGTCTTATAAACACTCAAGTCGATGCCTTTTATAGCAGTCTTCACGAAGTGCAGAAGTTCCAAACTCCACAACAACAGGTTGACCAAATAAAACAGCATACAGCACGAGATATAAGATTTCAGTTTGAAAAAATGATGTTGAGGAAAGATGTTGGTATCGACTTTGCCACTCGTCATAAAAAAATGATGAGTAACCTAGCCGCTCTGAAAGCTCGTTTAAGTAAAATCACAGAAGATGAAAAGAAAATAACGGTAGGGACTGACGGTCAAAGGAAAGCAGATGTTAAAGCTGAGCACTCGTTAACCTCTCGTGATTTGTTATCTGTGATTGATTCGACTATTGGCGATCGTTTTGATGAGCGCGTGCTGTTTTCTTTAAATGAGCGTCGAGTGAACCGTCTTGAAAAGCGTAACGAGAAGAAAGAGGAACTCCAAGAGCTTACGACTAAACTAAAAATATTTGGTCAAGTCCAGACTACCATCAGTACAAAGTTATCGGAGATAATTAACTCAAGTACTGGTGGTGGGCATTATTATCCAGACAGGCAGCATTTTACTTATAAACATTTCGGATATGAGACTCAACAAAAGTTTGAAAAAGGTAAGGAGTTTAAGTATTTAGAAAAACATATAACTCCAAGGATTGGTTCTGATGGAGTTAAATACTTTACTCACAAACAATTTTTAGAGCATGCAGGAGTGACTGTTAGTCGCGATGTATATTATAACAATACAGATAACAAATACCTTAGTAATTTTTCTAGCTCGGTTTCAAGTAAGTCGAAGCCAATTAACGATTCTGTACAGTTAAAAACTACTGCGTTAAGCGACATCAGTTCCCAATACAACGCAACTGTTGAAGCTATGAACAAATTTGTTCAAAAGTACCACAATATTTTGCAAGCAATCCTACGAGCGATTTAAGGATAAATAACCATGACTACACAAAACCCGGTAACTGACCCATCTCAAATGCAAGCAGAGGAACTCCTTTCGTTTCTTGAGGAAGGTGGAACGTTAAAAATGCTGCACGATGTATCAGCAGATACCATTGAGCACATTTACGCTGTTGGATTCAATTTTTTCCAATCAGGAAAAATAGAGCAAGCCGGTAAGATATTCCAACTGCTTAGCATGCTTGACCACTACCAAGCACGATTTTTTATTGGTTTAGGAGCTGCTCGTCAAGAACTGGGTGAGTACCTGCAGGCGATTGACGCCTACAGTTATGCAGCGCTTGTAGATATTAATGACCCACGCCCACCTTTCCACTCTGCAGAGTGTTACCTAAAACTTGAGCAATTAACAGAGGCAGAGAGTGGGTTTTACAGCGCGAAGGGGATGTCTGCCGGAAAACCAGAGTATGCAGATTTGCATCAACGCGCAGGCATCATGTTAGAAGCGGTGAAAAACAAAAGGAGTAACTAGAATATGAATTCTATCGCACTAGACCGCACTCAGAGTCAGGCATACTTACCGGATTCTGGTCAAACAATGTTAGATAAGGTTACTAAGACTGCATCTCACGTGTCAGCTTCAGTAACGGTTGAAAACGTAAAAGGTAAAAAATCTGAAGTACCGAACACTGGTAAAGTTAAAGTTCAGCTTGATGCACCGAACGCTGCAGTTAGCGATAAGGTCAATGAATTAACGCTGAAAGCCATGAATCAACTACAAAAAATCGTTGATTCGATTGCCAAGGTTTTACATGCGGTCGCCGACAACACGGGCTCACTAGCAGTGAAAATCCTGGCAGGGTCAGCCGATGACTTTGAGGTAGAGCTAGCTGCTATCACAGACAAACTGAAGAGCGTACAAAACAAGCTTAAGATCCAAGAAGTAAAAGTAGCGAAAGCGAAACACGAACAAGAAATAAAGGATAACGAACAAAAACTCAAAGAGTCTGAAGCTGCGGCTAAAGAAGCGAAAAAATCGGGTCTGGTTTCCAAGATATTTGGGTGGGTCAGTGCCGCAGTTTCGATTATAGTGGGCGCTGTAATGGTGGCAACTGGTGTTGGAGCAGCAGCTGGTGCACTAATGATTGCCGGTGGTGTATTGGGTGTAGTCAGTATGGCTATGCAAGAACCAGCTGTTCAAAATGCAATGAAAGAAGCTGGCATTAATGTCGATGCTCTCAGCAAAGTTATGATGGCTTTAGAGATTGCGGTTGCGGTTATTGGGGCTGTTGTGACGTTTGGCGGCGCGGCTGCGGGCGGTATTGCTAAATTGGCGGGGAAAAGTGCCAGTAAAGTAGCACAAAAAATCACTGATATTGCGACTAAAGCGGCAGCTAATATGGCAAAAGTTGCAGATATGGGTTCTAAAGCAGCCACGACGACAGCTAAAGGTATTCGATTTGCTGCAGAGTCATTAGATCTTCTTTCTAATGTTGGTAAAGGCTCTGCCGATAGTGTTCATTCCAATAATAAAGCTAAAGTGACAGAAATTAATGCGGATCTTACTCAGCAGAAAGCGGAGAAGGTGCTGACTCAATCGGTTATTGATAAGCTTAAAAAAGAAATCGCTAAGATGATGGAAGGTTTCCAAGAGTTGATGAATGTCATCATGCAGATGATTCAGGCGAAAAGCGAAACGATGGAAACGGTAATGAATCGTCCAGCGACGGTTTAAGGAGAATTTATGTTAGATAAAATTGGTAAGACTGGGAATGCAGATCTATACGGTTTGGGTGAGATAGATAAAACGACTAAGGTTGAAAAAGCCCCCGAGACAAAAACCGAAGCAGCGGTTCGTGGTAACGATGAGACGGCGGTGTCAGGTGCTAAACATTATCTTTTGGAAGGACCTAAAGCGCCGAAAAGTGGAGAACAAGCTCGCGTGGTTGAAAAGCTGATGACCGCTTTGGCACCAACAGCAAATCTGCTTATGAAAACCCTAGAAAAAGCACTTCATGGTCAATCTGGAACTCAATCATCGTCAAATACGGTTTCGGAATCTCTTGCTTTGATGACCTTACTGTACCAAGTTTCGAAGTTAAGCCGAGAACAACAAACACTTGAACGTGAAATCGCGGTTGAAGCGAATGTAGCGAGCCTTAAGAGTCAAGCACAAGAGCTAAATAAATCTGCTAAAGCGATGATCGCAATGGCTGTAGTTTCAGGAGTTCTAGCCGGTGTAACGGCAATTTTGGGCGGAATAGGTTCTGCTAAAGCTGGTAAACAAATTAAAGCGGAAGCATCGACTAATACATTACTGAAAACACAAAAAGCTGGTGTAGATAAGGCTAATGATTTGTTGAACAATGGTGGGTTATCGAAAACTCAACAGCAACAGTTAAAGCGTGTTCAGGATGTCGGGCAAGACCGTCTTGGTAATTTGACTGATAAATTGACAAAAGGGGGGCGAAAGTTTGACAAAGCTACCACCTCTAATCAAGCGCGAAATTCGATTCTTCAGTCTCTTAGTCAGATGGCAAACTCAGCATCAAATGTAGAGCAAACTAAAGCTCAGGCTCGCGGTAAAGAAGATGAAGTTCTAGCGACACGTGCACAAGCATTGAAACAGAAAGCTGACGAAAATATTGGTTTTCAAGATAGTATGCTTAAAGAGCTGCGGGATCTGTTTCGCTCAATTGCTGATAGCCAAAACCAAGCATGGCGAGCATCTGCTCCTACCGTTTAAAACCACTGCGGATTAGAGTCCCCTTCTTCTAAAGTAGGTTGGCAATTTTTAGTAAGTCAGTAATGCAAGTTACTGGCTTTTTTCATGCATTTTATTTGGCAAATTCACACCTAGACTGAAATGCCGCCTAATTTCGTTAGACGTATGTATCAACTCTTCAATAAGCGTTTTAACTCGTTAAGATTTTTGTCCTGAGTCAGCAAGAACTCTTCCTTGAGGAGATCATTGACACGCTTATCTACGCTTTGTTGCGATTATCAACCCAATAATAAAACCCACTCCTAGCATAAGTTCATAGCCATTTTACTTTAGATTTTCCGCGATGTATGGAATCCACTCATTCTCGGCGTTGTTGATCAAATCAGTTTGAGGTTCAACGACGCCAAAAACTTTGAGACCAGTCGAGTCAATCGCTATATGGCGAATAGCTCCTTTGGATTTATTGCGATATTTGACCTGAACTGTCTTCGAACGGTTGTTGATACAGGTGTAGTCAGGGGACGTCAGTGGAACATCCAATAGCTCAAAGATAGAATCAATAAAGCCTTGAAGAGCACGTAATGGCGGATAGAAGATCCCCTTAATCATCAAGGCAGTTTCAATCGCGGTATCAGAATACTGGAAACCTCTACCACGCTTGCACAGAGCCTTATTGTATTCCGCCCAGTTAGTTATCTTCTTTTCCGCTTTACCCATGTCACCACCGTTCTAACTACCATAAAGGATCAGATCACAAGACTTGGAAAAGGTTCAACTGATTTAAGCAACAATGCATTCATTCTCTGTTACTAGGAGGACGATGAGCTTAAGAAATTACAATGCACAGGTGGGTGAAACTTATGCGATGAGCAAAGCGTTGAACAAGCTTACTGGGTTATAAAACTTGTCGTATTGACTAAGAAGCACACGAAACGGTGCGACTCTGTCTCTAAACTAAATTAAGCATCAAAGCCTCTTAAAGTTCATTGAGTATAAAAACTTCCGCCCGTATTTAATATCTTGCCATTCCCTCATCTTTATAATTCTTCTCACTACGAATAAGAACCCTCAGAAAAATACACAGAAGGAACACAATGGATATTTATCAGGAAAGTATCAGTTTTTTAGGTAACGGCGTGGATTTTGATGAAAACGGATTATTTCAATGTGAGTTATCATCGGATACGAATAATCATGATGAAGCACTTTTCTTAACCGTATTTAAGAACGAAACCACCATTAGCTTACACATGTCTCTCACCAGCCCTGTGGAGTTGCCAACCCCTCTTCCAGAAACGATTGCTATCGCGATTGGTGAACATGCTCTGGAACCTTTCCGTGGTGGTTTCGGTATCGGTCTAATGCCCGATAGCCGAAGGTTAACGAGCTACAAGGTTATTTTTCTCTCAAACAAACCTCAAGATTATGTGCAGAACACTTTTCAGCAACTGTTAGAAAGAATGGAGCAATGGCACCATTTTATTGAACAAGCGGATAACGCAGAGCCAATCCCAGAAACACTTCCTGCTGGGATCTTTGTTTAAGTTCCCTTATTTAAAATACGAGTTTAATGTATGTCTACAATTCAAATTAATAGCCAGCATCGAGGTAATTTAGACCTCGCAGATATTCAAAATATTAAAAGTAGCGCCAAAGAAGGCGATACCGTTAAATTTGGTTCTGTATTTGGTAAAGAGTACAGCGTAACTAAAAATAGCGATGGTGACGTTACTCTAAAACAAAAAGAAAACCGAAGCTTTTTTAATCGTTTCTTTAGTAAAGCCGATTCTTCAAAAAACGGTGATTTAAAGCTGAATCAGATGAATCAACAACTGCATAAAAAAGAAGGCAGCGGCAACGTTAAGGTCTTAACTTTGACCTATAACCAAGCAAACCAAAAGATGCCGGAAGACACAAAGAACTACTTCCAGAACCTGATTCAAAAAGGTGACTATGATGTGGTTTTGTTTGCGGAACAAGAGTCTAAATTGCTTGCTAACGATCTTGAACTTGATGGTATGAACCTTCTGAGTCAAAACAAAATGAAAGTTATGACGAAAGGTCTTGGTGAAGGTGTTAGCTACACTTCAATGTCCGTTTTTGCAAAAGACGGCGTCGATATTAACGTCAAAAAAGAGTCTGAATACCGTCATGGTATCGGTGGTCGAAACATGGAATTCTTCATGGGTATCACTGGTAACAAAGGTGGCGTAAAAACGGCTCTAGAGATCAATGGTCAAGCTCTAAACGTCATTTCTGCACACTTGGATTCTAACAAAGAAGTCAAACGTGAATTCGAAGGTAACAAGTTGATGGAAGGGAGCAAACCGCATGAAGAGGTTCTGATCACTGGTGATCTGAATGAGCGTGAAAAACGCACCGCTCAAGGTTCTGATGTGATGTACGATCCAGTCGCACATGATGATACGCATTTAGCCAAGCATGGCTTTAAGTTCAATCCTCTTAATAGTCACACTTACATGCAGCTTGATAAGCACACTGGTAATATTAAACAAAAAGAAGGTCGTGACCGACCTGACTTCGGTGAGCTCGATAATACTGGCTTAACAAATAAAACAGGCAACTTACAAAACCATGAAACCAGTGTTATCACTGAAGGGTTTGATAATGTCAGCGACCACAAGCCAGTACAGTCTACATTTGAAGTAAGAGGCTCCTCTCAAAAGCTGATTGAAAACGCACAAACACATACAGCAGAAGACTTCAAAAATGAAGCAGCGTACTTAAATCCTGGTACTGATCCGGCAAAAGCGACGTTTGATGATGTGACCTCAGCGAATCAAGCTCGCCTTGGTCTAGAAAACTTGAGTAGCGATGAACAAGCGTTTGTAAAAGAGAACTTCACTAGCTTTATCATCGGCAAAGATGCCATCTTTAGCCAGCTAACAAATGGCTTTATGGAAGAGATGCGTCAGCTTCACACTGCTAACCTGACCACCGGTCAACTACAGACTCAACAAATTGAATTGACCGAGAAATACGAACAGCTTAACCGCAAAGTAAACGCTCAGTTTAACCAGCAGTTCATTGCCAACCTTTAAGATAGACTCACCAGAATACCTATTTGTGAATCTATCTAGATGAATAGGAATGATGAATACAAAAGGTGATCGTAAGATTGCCTTTTCGTTCGATAGTAATCAACCTATATATACTCAAAAAGCGTTTGACGCATTTCGTTTCTTGTCATGATCTGCTCGCCTTGGCTCGCTTCAATTTTCGCTGGATAGAAGAAGTTTAAACTCAAGAATTTGTCGATATAAAGGATTAACGAGTGGTTAAAACTGAATTACGCAACAAAGTCGTCTGCTGTCAATAAATTATAATTTTGGATTGTTAACTTTAGCTAACAAGACCTGTTTACGACAGAAATGTATTCCCTTCGTTGTGAGTGATGGCGGGTAATAAGGATAAAACTAAGTGGTATCTAGGACTTTTTTTTTATTTGTTTGTTGTTAAATTATTGATTTTATTGATTTGTGTAAAAGTGATGCAATCGAGTTCATCCTTTATTTATAAAGATATTTCATTAGAATATAGATAGTTAGCAAGAACGGATGGGAAGCATGTTGCATATCGAGGGTTCAGCGCATTATATGATGAGGTCAGTTATGTTTTTGAGAAGCATGATTGCTTGATTTACTTTGGCGAACTGCCAAAGCAACGATTGCCCTTTTCTAAATGGTGCCAGTAAACGATGTATTTCATAAGTAGATAGTCGCGACCGTGCAAAAAGGCTATGCGTGCTCCATACGAAGGGGGGTCTCTGTATTGATGATACTAATTGCAGTGGTCAAATTGCTCCAGCCCTTGATAGATAACAACGGATAACCATAGCGAGTATAGCGAAATACCCCTTATTACTGGATTAAACCGCTTTGATGCCATGGGTAACCATAACTTTGTCACTGACAATTTAGATGAATACTTGTCTCCTATGAAAAAGAACTCTTATTGCTTAATATTCCTTGCATTGATGCTAAGCGGTTGTGCAACCAAAAACCCAGTGTCAAATGGGTTTTCTAATCATCTTCAAGGAGCACTATTTGGTTGGATAACGTTTGATAATTACACCGCTCCAGTGAGTACATTTCTAAGCGTCGATGTGTGTCAGGTTTTAGATAGTCAGTGTTTTACTGTTTTACAACAAGAGTATCAAGGGGTTCAGTTACCCGTTCAATACTCGTTTGTTATTGCTCCGATTCAAGCTGGAAATGGCGAGATGAAAGTGCGCGCTATATTGCGTTATCAAGGTGAGATTATCGCAAAAAAGGAAGAGCGATATATCTTTACGCAAGGCAGTGTATATACCAACTTAAACCTAGAGGCTTATAATAATTACTAGGAAGTAATATTTTCCTTTATTATTATGCTTAATGCGTTGGAGGATATCCTAGTTCTAGGTATATTTAAAATAAGGTCATTGGGTTTTTTATTATGTAAGCATCAGTTCCTTTGAATATATATGGCTATCCCCAGGTGCTTTAATAAAGCATGTCGCACTTATTGGTTGGAATGTAAATCAAGCGAACTTTAAAAATACCACGTTCATGTGTTTAATGTAAAATTTCTTTTTGTATCACCAGTTGAAAATTAGAAAATACTAATTAACTATCAAAAATATGTCACGACGATATCAAAAATACTTTTTTGCCAGAATTATTTTTGCTATCGAAGTTAGCGCTTGGTTATTCGTTATTATTCGGGTTGGATGGTAGTGTTATGGACTATTTATTGGTAATCGGTCTGCATTTGCAATCGCACTGCTGGCTTCGACAGTTTCTCTTGTTTGAACTGGAGGAATTAAAATTATGAAGGGTAGAAAATGGATGTGTTAGGCCGACTAAACGCCGAAAGGGTCGACTCGCACTTGCGAAAAATTCATGGTGCGTGCTGCTATGAAAAATACGATGAAGTGTTTCATTCTAGCCAGTCTCATATTGTTATCGTTCACAATGGTCAATTGAGGGTGCAAACCGGGGGTTGTACGCTAGACGTGGTCGCTGGTCGAGGGGTTTATCTTTCTCAAGGGGATTACTTACTAGAATACACACCGATAGGCGGTCAATATGCGGCTTCGGTTATCGAATTTGACAATGAACTGGTGAGTCAACTATTGCAAAAGCATAGTGACCTTTTGATGTCGTTGCCAAAGGTTGAGGATGTACAGTCTGGATTATTCCCTTTTACTCTAAACTTATTGTTAGAACAGACGTTATTAGGGATTAATACTCTAGAAGAGCAATCTTTTCCTGATGCTATTATGCGCTTAAAGTATGAGGAAATGCTCATCTTGTTACTGCATGGTGACCAAGGTGAACACCTCTACGCGTTGTTATCACAACTGACAAATCGAACCTCAGAGAGACTCCGTCGCTTTATGGATCTTCATTATCTTAAAGAGTGGAAACTGACAGACTATGCTCAAGAGTTTGGTGCGAGTCTGACTACGTTTAAAGAGCTTTTTAACGAATATTATGGTATCTCCCCTAGAGCTTGGATCAGTGAACGTCGTTTATTACACGCTCACAAACTATTGCTCACAAGCAAGATGAACATTGTCGATGTTGCGATGGAAGCGGGGTTTTCAAGCCAGTCTTACTTTACACAAAGTTACCGTCGTCGCTTTGGAACGACACCAAGTAAGGTCCGTTCTGGAGATGATCCGGTAGTAATTGTTAAGCGAAATGTCTGACGACTAAAATTTTCTGACTAATTTTGAAAGGCATTAACGGGTGTAAACCCTATTATGCTCAGCGTAACGATGAGCAAAACTATTATCTCTACTTCCTTCTGGATTGCTCGAAGTAGATACGGAGAAGATTAAAATGAAAAAGCAGCATTGGCGACGCCGTTCGCTTTTTCCTAACAACATTGTGCTGCAGAGGAAGGTCACTGTATTGCAGCGAGGCGCAAGGTACGAGGGCTTACCTAAATCAACTCAAGAGCTTAACGTTGTTAATGTAAACCACAGACAGCTACTCAGTGAAGGTGTTCTGAGTTACGACCAATTGTCTTTACTGCAGCGCTTGCTTGATCGTAATGTTGTTGATTGTTTATGTGCAAGTCAGCTAATTAAAACATATCAAAAGCTTGGAACGTGTTTAGACCGCTCTGCTATGCGCCTTTTCTTAGAAGTGGGTGGGCAACTAAGTGACGAACGGGTGTTGAACTCTTTTGAACAAAGACTGGATTACATTAATCAGCGATTAGGTTACCGCTTCAATCTAGCGTCACCTAAGACACTAATTCTTTCGATGTATTTAACCTTAAATGAATGGTGCAATCAGCAAACGGATCAGAGGGCGCTACAAGACTCCATCAAGCTTGAACAGTTAATCAATCAACTGAGTATTCAGAAAGAGTATTGGATGAGATTGTCCGGAGAAGCGAGTAGCACATTTTTTGCTGAACAACAGTTGGATCTCATTGAGAATCAGCATAGTGAATTGCATGACCAACTTCGCGTTCTCAATGTGCAACAAAATCAAGTTATTGAATCTCATCGAGCACTAGTTGAAGAGTGGAAGCCAACTCTAGATAAACTCAAGGGCTTATATGAGTGCGGTAGAATATCAGATAAATTTATATCTGAATGGAAAATATGGTGTAGCCAGGCTCGAGTACAAGCTCCTGAGCTGAGCGATATTTGGGATGCATGTGAGCTTGTGTTTAGCGATCTAAATGCCGTCGCTAAAATTTGGCAATGGTTTCAAGATATGCAAACCGTTGGCAGAGTGGATCATTTCTACGTTGATATTCAAAACAATGAGTGCGGGCAAGCTTGTAACAATCTCAGGCAGATTTAAATAGGACTAAATATGTTAGATAAAATGATGAAATCCCTAGCGGAAACGTTAAGGGAGGGGGATTTTATTGCCTCAAGTAATGGTTCCTATGATATCGAAGTTGACCAGATGCAGCTTAATATTAGCCAGCACTCATCATGGATCTTGTGGGAAACCGTGCTCCCATTTTATTTTGAATCGCACCTTGATTTTCAAAAAGAGCAGGCGCTAAAACATTGTATGCAGCTCTCCTTGAAAACGTTGCGAGATACACGCAGCACGTTGACGGTGAATGACAAAGAACAGTTGATTATGCAAGGGAAGATGATTATGGAAAGTGCAACGACAGAAGAGCTTTGCACGCAGCTTGCTCAGCACGTAAATTTAGTGGAGCAGTTCAATGATTTGCTCGAACATCAACGTGTTAATCATACTGTTAGTCACAGTGTTTGGATCCCATAATGCTTGCAGTTTTAAAGTCACAAATAAGCAGAATCGTGCTGTCAGTAGTGTACGTTTCAAGTTTGATAATAGCAGTTCCTTCACATACCTCTGAGCTTGATTGGGTCGATCAACCGTTTCGTTATTACGCGGACAATGATTCACTAAAAGAACTGCTGAATAACTTTGGCGCAAACTACCGTGTTTCAGTGTCGGTTAGCGACAAGGTAAATGACCGAGCCAGTGGTCGATTTTCACCAGAAGATCCAGCCGAGTTTCTCGATTATCTGGCACAGGTTTACAACTTGATGTGGTACTTCGACGGTGCAGTGCTGCATGTATACAAAGCGACAGAAACCCGTTCACAATTGTTGCAGCTCGAACTGTTAACAGCTCGCGAATTACGTAGCACCCTGATCTCGACAGGGATTTGGGATTCTCGTTACGGCTGGCGTGCAGCGGAAAATAAGGGGCTGGTTTACTTAGCTGGCCCACCGAGATACGTCGATTTAGTTGTGCAAACGGCAGAAGCACTGGAAAGCAGACTGGTACAGAAATCCAATTCAACAGATGAATTGTTTGTCGATATTATTCCCTTGAAGTATGCATCTGCGACAGATCGAGAGATCAGTTATCGTGACCAAGGTGTCACGGTTCCTGGGATTGCTTCGGTACTAAGCCGAGTGCTTTCAGGTGTTCAAACTCAGGTTAAAGTGGCGAAAAAGAACGAAGAAGTAATAACCAATACGCCTAAGAAAATTACTAATAATGTCTCTTTACATAGCGGTGCATCGGTTGAAGCAGAACCAGGTTTAAATGCAATCATTGTGCGTGATACAAAAGCTCGATTACCGCTGTATCACAAGTTGGTGGCGCAGTTAGATCAACCGCAGTCAAGGATCGAAGTCGCACTTTCTATCGTTGATATTAGTGCTAATGACTTAAGTCAGTTGGGTGTTGACTGGCGAGCTGGTCTTGCAGTGGGTAACAACAGTATTTTGGACCTCAAAACAACTGGTGACGTAGGTAATGGTGATGTCAAGCTTGGTAGTGGGCAAAATTTTAAGTCTCTGCTTGATGCGACGAACCTAAATTATTTATTGGCTCAAATTCGTTTGCTTGAATCTAGAGGTAGTGCGCAAGTGGTTTCCAGACCAACCTTGTTAACACAAGAAAATGTGGAAGCGGTCCTTAATAACAGCAGTACATTTTATGTCAAGTTGATAGGCAAAGAAACCGCAGCACTAGAGAAAGTGACTTATGGAACGTTATTGAAAATTGTACCTCGCATCGTTGGCGACCGTTTGGTTGAAAGACCTGAAATCAATTTGAGTCTGCATCTAGAAGATGGTGCGGAAATCCCCGATGGTGACATTGATGGTGTTCCTTCAATTCGTAAAACAGAAATTAGTACTTTGGCAACGGTAAAGCAGGGGCAAAGCTTGCTGATTGGTGGAGTATACCGTGATGAAATTAGCAACAAGCTTCGAAAAGTTCCTTTGTTAGGAGATATTCCATACCTCGGCGCTTTGTTTAGAAGCACGGAAAGCTCCACGAGAAGAACAGTACGTATGTTCATTATAGAACCAAGAATTGTTGTCGATGGTATCGGAGACAACGTACTTATCGGAAATGAATATGACTTAAGGCCAAAGATTGGCACGTTGAATAGTATTTCCAATAACAGTGCAGGCCTTAAATCAGCACTTGCTTTGTACAGCTGTACAAAGGAAGTACAAGCAGTACGTTATCAGCAAGATTTGTTGTCACAAGGAAAGTCATCGTTGTTAGCAGAATGTGAGCTTCCTACGGGGCAGAAAGGGTGGAGAGTACAAATTAAAGAGTGTAATGGCTCAGAGAATCATTGCGTTCGACCATTAGAGGAGCAGTAACCTCAATGCAACAATGGAAAATTCGTATTCTTTCCGGTGTTCATTCCGGAGTGGAAGTCACTTTACCCAACGATTCATTGGTATTGGGTAGTGATGACTTTACCGCTGATTTAGTCTTAACCGACTCTGGCATTAAAGCAAGTCACCTCGTTTTAGTTTGCGATGGTGAAACGGTTTCACTACGTGAGTGTGAAGAAGTCTCAGTCAATAACGAAATTATCGCCGTTGATGCCGGTGGCGTTGATTTGTCGCGAAAAGCCTTGGTTTCTGTGGGTCGTTTAACCTTTGCTGTTGGTTATTTGGAAGATGATTTAGTTATTGAGATGGCAAATGACGTAGCAAGCAAGCAAGCGAAACCAATTGGCCATAAACCATCATCGGGTTGGAAGAAAATGCTGCTCATCGGATTGATTTGTGGCCTGATCCCAAGCGTTATCTTTATAGGTATTTGGTACGACCAAGTGCATGCGAGCGACAAAGACGTAATCACAGAAGCGGAGCCGATAGTCTTGGTACGCAATATTCTTAGTGAACTCGAGTTGAACGATGTTCGCGTTGAATGGAATGCCAATGCTCTACAGGCTGTACTTGAAGGTTACGTAGAAGATAGAACGCAAAAGGTACAACTGCTTGGTCGAATTGATGCATTAGGTATCAACTACAAGAGTGACCTGAGAACGATGGAAGAGATACGTCGTGGTGTGCGTTTTATCTTACGAAACCTCGGTTATCACCAAGTAAAAGTAGAAAATGGTAACGAGACAGGTACGCTGCTGTTAACGGGTTACATTGATGATGCAAGTCGTTGGAACCAAGTTGAGCAGATCTTAGAACGAGATGTCCCAGGGCTTATCGCTTGGAAAGTAGAGCTACAAAGGGCGGGGGCATACATGGTTACTCTAAAAGAGTTGTTAGGAGAAGCGGAGCTCTTAAAGAAAGTTCAGCTTGTTACTAGCGGTGATCGTATTGAAGTTCGTGGCGAGCTTGATGATGTTGAAACAACTCGATTTTATGGTGTAACGAGAGATTTTCGAGAGCAGTATGGCGAGAAACCATATCTTGTCTTGAAATCTATTCCTAAAGTGAGCAAAGGAACAAACATCGATTTTCCGTTTCGTAGCGTGAATTTTGGCCTATTTCCTTATGTCATCCTCACTGACAATGTTCGTTACATGGTAGGAGCTCGCACTCCTCAAGGGTACCGTATTTCAAGCGTTACTCCGGCAGGAATTGAACTCGTAAAACGCGGGCGGGTAATCACTATTGATCTAGAGTATGAAGGTGAAAATAACAATGACTAATCTTGAGCAGTTATTACAAGGCGATTCAGGGCAGCAAGAAAAAGAGGTGATCATTTTTAAGTTCAAGCAAGCGCAATCAGCGATAAAGCGTCAGCTCCATCTTGGCTGTTCACCAAAAGAATACCAGTTGCTACACAAACAGCACGAGGCTTATCAAGCAGCATTAACGGTAATTGAAACATTTCTAGACAACAAATAAAAGAAGGCGATATATATGTCATTTTATGATTCGAGTAAAGGCGTTAACCTCGACGCAGTTAAAGCTAAATTGTTACAGCAATCAAAAACAGCGAATGAAGCGGTAAACACCGCGATCAAAAACTTAGAAACGAACGCAGACGATCCTTCAAAGCTTGCAGAGCTACAGCATACAATCAACAAATGGTCTGTGGTATATAACATCAATGCGACCACAACACGTGCAATCAAAGACGTGATGCAATCAATTCTGCAGAAGGTATAACCTATGGATAAAGGCATGTGTTTACTTCTGGCTGAGACAGCGTTGATGGCAACCGGTCTGCATCGTCATGAAGAGGCAAATACCATTGCGGAATGCCTTGAGTTGCAAGGTGATGCAGAAGAAGTCGTTGCTATGATTCGTTCAATGAGTTTGATGAATCGTGGCTTGTACGAGGACGCTCATCGTTTACTTGAACCGCTTTGCGTGACACGCCCAGACTTAATCGGTCTGGCTGCGCTAGCGGCAGGAAAAGCTGGGCTCTTAAGCAAAGCCGAATCGTGGTTAGATATGGCATTAAAAGGCAATGAAGAAAACCAAGCCTTTGCCATGAGTTTTTCTAAAGACATCAGGAACCTTTAATGAAGGTTGAAAGCAACGGAATCAACAACATGCTCAGTCAGGTGCCGAAAGCACCCCGGAATGATACACCTGATGCGAACAAGATGAACCGTTTGATGAGTGAGAACCCACCAGATAAGAACATACCGACTACGAAAAAAAATACGGATAGTGTCACGCGGTCTAAAGGTAGAACAGCAGCTATTAAAGAGTGGTACGAAGCACTAAAACGTTCTGGAGACTTCAGCGCAGCAGCGCTTAGCAGAACGCTTAAAGACGCGTTTATTTCGCCTAGTGAGAAAAAAAAAGCCTTATGGTATGCCTTTAGTCAGGAACAAAGCGCAAAAGGCACTGATAAAGCATCACCAGAATTGTTGGCATTATTTAAGCATGAGCTGTTGGGCAGTTTTTCAGGGCGCTTGCTAGCGACTCCCCCTAAAGACCGCCGAGAGTTGAAAGCGTTGCTTTCTGAATATTTCCCACTTGGTGCGCAAAAAGAACAAGCGCTTTGGCACTGTTGGGGTGAGTTGAAAGACATCCCTGCCCAAGCTCCAGTATTGGAGGTGGTCCGAAAAGAACTGAGCTTTGTTATACAAAAGAATGCCATGGTCAAGAACATGTTGAGTTACAGCCACAAACTAGACCTCTCATAGGAACGGATATGATTAATACGCAGTACACAGAAGTGATGCAAACCAACCTCGAGCAAGTGCAAGACGCACAAGCTGAAGCGGGACTTAGTGAGCGTTTCGAGCAAGCGATGCTATCGCCTGAGGGAAACCACGGTTTAGAAGGTGGCTTGTTAGAAAACATTAGCGAACTGAAAAACACCATCGACAATGCAAAAACTAACTTAACCGATAGCATGGCAATGGTTGGTGACGACCCTGCTCAGCTCTTGCAGATGCAATGGGCGTTGAGTCGAATTACCTTTCAAGAGGAGCTGATTGCCAAGACGGTAGGTAAAACGACACAGAATGTAGAAACATTGTTGAAGGCCCAATAGTCATGATGAAGACAATACGTGCCGTGTGCATGTTACTCGTGTTATTTTTAGCTGGCTGTCAGACGGAGCTATACACTGGAGTAAGCCAGAAAGAAGGCAATGAAATGCTGTCTATTCTGCTTTCTGAGGGGGTGGTGGCAACCAAAGAACCGGATAAAGACAACACCATAAAATTGATGGTAGATAACGCTCAAGTCGCATTTTCGGTTGATGCTCTGAAACGTAAAGGCTACCCGAAAGAGCAGTTCTCAACACTCAAAGAAGTGTTTCCGAAAGATGACCTGATTTCGTCTCCGATTGCAGAAAGGGCGAGGCTTATATACGCGAAATCGCAAGAACTATCATCAACGCTGTCACAAATTGATGGAGTGTTAGTGGCACGCGTTCACATTGTACTTGAAGATAAAAACCTTCGTCCAGGTGAACGTCCAACTCCTGCTTCTGCATCAGTGTTTATTAAACACGCAGCGGATGTGGCACTCGACTCTTATGTACCTCAAATTAAGCAGTTAGTGAACAATAGTATTGAAGGGCTTAACTACGAACGTATTAGCGTTGTCATAGTACCATCTTCGGAAGTTCGTGTGACGGCTCAAAGCAAGCAATTTGAAAGCATTTTGTCTATTCAAGTGACCAAGGACACGGCAAGCAACTTGATTGCTATCCTCGTTTTCTTGTTACTACTTATCATCGGTTCTAACGCAGCGACGTTTGCATGGTGTCGTAGGAATGCGCAACGTGGTTAATTCTGATACGCCAGTTTCTCAGATTTATCATCAGTTTAATTATTGTCCTTGCAGTTATATTGATGAGAGTTGGATAAGCAAGAAACAGCCTTGGTTATTACGAGTCCAAGACTGGAGACACCAGGCTGCGATCAATCAATGGTGTATTGAAGAATGGCAGCTATCAACGATTACTGATCATGTTTTTAATCATCCATTTAATAGTTTGGTGTTACTTCCAGTTGAAACGACTAACAAATTACTGTTGCTGATTGGTGGGGCAATGTATTGTGAATCGATGCGCCAAGTTGTCTTGAAACAACCAAAGCAGTGCCTCAATCATATTTTTGGTGTCGATGAAACGCGTTTTTTAATTCAACACGGGCCAATGATGATCTCAAATTGGCCAAACGGTTGGCAAAAAACATTGCCGGCGAGTTTAGATGAAGCCAGCTTTGAAAAGGCAGCCCGTGAACTTGGGTATCTATGGGTCACATTTTTACTGGAGAAATCACCATCAGAGCTTGTACAAAGGTGGCAGTTCAAGCTCGATTGTTCATTAACCCAAACAAAACTCAGTGCTGATTGGTTCGATGAAACGCATCGAGATCTTGCTTATCGACTTATAAAGAAAATCGCAAAACAGGTAATCCCTCAATGGTTTCATTTGTTGAAATAAAAACTGACAACTTGCAGTTGGCTACAGGTCTAAAGATTCTCAAAGCAAAGGATTATGTGAGTTATTTAGATTCGCAACACTTGGTTGAAGCTGCACACTCTAAAGCCGAGAGCATTATTACAAAAGCTGACGATGCTTATGAGTTAGAAAGACAGCGTGGTTACCAGGATGGTATCGATCAAGCGAAGATAGAGAGCGCAGAAACTATGATGTCAACGCTTGCACGATGTAATGAGTACTACTTGCAAGTCGAACAGAAAATCACTGGCGTAGTGCTTGATGCCGTAAGCAAAATTATCAGTAGTTTCGACGATGTGGAAACAACGGCAATAGTGGTGAGGGAAGCGCTTCAGCTGGTCAGTAATCAGAAACAAGTGATTCTGCACGTGCACCCCGAGCAAGTGACAGAGGTGCGAGATAAGGTTTCCTTAATACTCAGTGACTTCCCGGAGGTCGGCTATGTTGACGTTATTGCAGATGCGAGACTCAAAAATGGTGGGTGCATACTGGAAACTGAAGTCGGTATTATCGATGCCAGTATCGACGGGCAACTGCAAGCTCTTAAGCAGGTGATCACTAAGCAATTCAGTGAGCGCCAACAGATACAGTCTTGACGTGCTTATCTTTAACTCTCGAAAGCTCAGAAAAACGCTGGGCTTTTTGAGCTTTACTTTCTATTCACTGTACCTTTCTACCATTTCTCTAGTTTTATCTTAGCTTCCCATCCGATCTTTATAAACGGCTTAAAATGAAAAAAAGCCGACCATATCTGGCATATTCTGTGACTGTTATTGAGCACAATACTTACATCAACGGGAACTCTGATTATCTTAAAGGCTCTATTAACTATCGCCTCATAAGAGAGTAACGTTCGTTCAGAATACTGAATTTGTTTTTCTAAAAACGGTTAATCTAACAAAATTAACCAGCAACAATGGAAAATAAAATAATGTGATAGGTGTATTTAAATTCGAAATTTTATATCTTTTATTTTAAATAGATACATCAATATTAAATATCAGGATGGTAGGTGAGTATGGATAAGGTAAATACCTTACTAATTGAGCTTGGTAACACACTCGATATTGAACGGGTGACTGCATATGATTATCAAATGTGGACAGTATATATGTCTGCAGGCAAAGAGATTGAAGTTCAAGGCTTGGATGAGAGAGAAGAACTGTTACTTTCAATCAAGGTTTGCCAAGATGAAGAGTCATTTGAAATTAAAAAACTGAAAACACTTTTGGAATATAACTTCTTATACCGGGAGTCAGGTGGGGTACAGTTCTGTATAGACCCTAAAAACAATGAAGTACACATGCAGATAAGTATACCACTTACCTCAGAAGTGAGTCGTGTTTCTATCCTGATTACTCAGCTTATGGAGCTTTGTGAACTGTGGAAGCAATATCTAACGGCTCAGTTTCAATCGATTGAGCAACATAAAAAGCTGCATACTTTCATCTCTGTTTAAAAGGTTAGGGTTATGGTAAATATCAATACATCACATATGCATTCGCTGAGCGAACTCACTGCACAGTTATCTACACAAAACCAATCGGACGACAAAGAAGTTCGGGCTCACGGAGGCAAGGACATCTTTGTTAAAGAAGGTGCGCCGAAAAACACAAGCGTAAGCTCTCGTATCAATCACCAAAACAAAGCGAAATCGATCGTCGTTGATCTATTGGTTAAGCAAGGTCTGCCAAAAGGTGTCGCCAAAGCTATGATGCAAAACGTACTGAATGGTGAAAATAAGTTGACTCTTGGAAACCTTAAAGACCTAGAGCGATTATCGACAGGGCCTAGAGAGAATTGGCCAAGTGTTTCAAGCACTTCAAAACCATCCAGCGCAGGTAAAACCGCTCCAGCAGATGCCTTGATTAGAAAGCACCAAGCTACACTGCAAAAGTTGGGTGATTTCGCTTGTACTGACCTTAATACCTTCGGTGATAAGAGATCTGAGTTCTATCAAGCGAAAGCGAAGCCAAGACTAGAAGGCTTCTACGCAAATCCAGCAAGAGTTCAACAAGATAAAAAAGCGACCATGTCAGCAAACATGGTTCAAGTGGCGGCTCAAAGAGGCAATAGCCCTCAGATGGGGACACTTCAAAACATTGCGAAATCCGTTCAGGACGCAAAAGCCGGTTGCTGTACTACGTTTGCCTTTGCCGCGGCCGCTGAAATGATTCAAGGGATGCAGGGTGATGCGAATCAAAACACTAAGGTCGAAGTAGTGGCATTCAAGAAAGGACACTCAGGCACGCACTTGTATGTTTTGGTTGGTAGACAGGACGGTAGTGATATCAAAGACCCAAGCTCATGGAATAAAAATGTGAAAATTGTAGACCCTTGGGCAGCTTCAGCATTTGGTGCGAGAATGTTTGGTGATATTGCTCATCCACCGGTTTCCAACATGTTCCCACCATCTGAAGTGATTTTTTCTAGCCACAAACTGGACTAAAGATTCCATAATCGGTTGCTAATATTTACTACCAAAAAGGAGCAGTATTACTTTGCTCCTTTTATTTTTTTAATGTAAGTGATATCAATCTGGAAAATTAACTGCTCAAGTCTATCCATTCTCTAGCGCACATTTTCGATACCCTTTTCGGCACTTCAAGAAACCTATTCCACGCAACGCATACCTTGGAAACAATGTCCTCATAGTCTTCGAAGCTTTGGTTCGCTAAGTAGTGTTGTCGTAACCAACTCCATACTTGTTCTATCGGGTTAAGCTCTGTCGAATATGGGGAAAGTTTGATGATACTGACATTATCAAATTTGTGGGCGATATCATCGGTATGCCAACCTGCGCCATCCATTATTACTACAGCATGCCTTCCTTCCTTTGTCTGTGATATCGGATATTTGCTTTAAGTGTTAGATCATAATGTCTTTATTGACCCAAGGCACAACCATAGCTTCTCCAATCCCTCAGCTAGGACAAACAGAACCGAACAGGTAAGCGTACTCAAATTGCTGCTGTTTTGGCGCCCTTGGGCGCGTTCCTGTTTCAGCCCACAAGCGTGTCGTTGTGTTTTGTTGTCCGAATCTAGCTTCGTCTTGAAACCAGACATCGACACTCTCCAGCCCAATATGACCGAGGATCTTAAGGATCGTTTCTATTTTGAATTTTTTAAAATCGTCTTGGATTTGCTGTGATTGTTTGGGGTGTTTGGATCGAGAAGTTATCCAAGAAAAGCCCATGTGGTCCCTATCTGGCAGGGTAGTTGTCACTGTTAAAATTTAACCAGTTTGGGCGATAA
>NZ_JBFSTC010000070.1:0-28772 GCF_041466605.1 Vibrio sp. 10N.247.310.17
CAGCTCGGAAGGATCCTTCAACCGATCACTTTGGCTTTAACTGATCGGCATTAACGCATCGGCGTTCCTTTTTTATTATCGGTTTATTAATTCAGAAATGATTAACAAACAACCTTAACTGCCAAACCACCTTGAGAAGTCTCACGGTATTTAGCGTTCATGTCTTTACCGGTTTCTAGCATTGTTTCGATAACTTTATCTAGAGAAACAGTCGGAGCAGAAGAGCGACGAAGTGCCATACGAGTCGAGTTGATTGCTTTAACTGCAGCAATACCGTTACGCTCGATACATGGAACTTGTACTTGGCCAGCAACTGGGTCACACGTTAGACCTAGGTTGTGCTCCATGCCGATTTCTGCAGCCATACATACTTGCTCTGGGCTACCACCCATAAGCTCAGCAAGACCAGCAGCAGCCATAGAACATGCCACACCAACTTCACCCTGACAGCCAACTTCAGCACCAGAGATAGAAGCGTTACGCTTGTAAAGACCACCGATCGCGCCAGACGCTGCGAAGTAACGGATGTAATCTTTCTCTGTCACTGTTTGGATGAACTTATCGTAGTAAGCCAATACAGCAGGGATGATGCCACACGCGCCGTTTGTTGGTGCCGTTACTACACGACCGCCCGCTGCGTTTTCTTCGTTTACTGCGAAAGCAAACATGTTCACCCAGTCAACAACCGTCATTGGATCGTTAGTTGTTTTTTCTGAAGTGATCAGCTGTTGGCGAAGTGCTGCTGCACGACGAGGTACACGCAGTGGACCAGGCAGGATACCTTCAGTATTCATACCGCGATCCATACACTCACGCATCGTTTTCCAGATGTTAGCGAAGTAAGTGCGAGACTCTTCGTCTGAGTGGAAAGCCGCTTGGTTTTTCATAACCAGTGTACTGATAGAAAGACCACTTTCTTTACACTGATTAACCAGCTCTTCCGCTGTTGTGAATTCGTAAGGTGCTTTAATTGGGTTTTCTTCTTCTTTGCCGAAGTTCTCTTCGTCAACGATGAAACCACCACCAATTGAGTAATACGTTTTTGAATATGCGACTTCGTCATCAACCCAAGCATGAATGCTCATGCCATTCTCGTGTAGAGAAAGGTTGCTAGTGTGGAAGTTCATTCCGCCGTCGCGAGGGAACGAAACAGTATGACAGTGCATACCGACAGGTAGACGTTCAGTTTCTTCTACTCGAGCAATGAAGCCTGCAATAGAATCGATATCAACACGCTCAGGAGTATTGCCAGCAAGACCCATGATGATTGCGATATCTGTGTGGTGACCTTTCCCTGTCAGTGATAGTGATCCATATACGTCCACGGTGATTTTAGTGATGTCGCGCAATTTTCCCATTGAACGTAGGTCATCAATAAATTCTTTACCCGCTTTCATTGGTCCAACTGTATGTGAGCTCGATGGACCAACACCGATTTTATAGATATCAAATACACTAATCATAGCGATTACCTCAAAAAGAGAGCCTCCCAAGGGGAGTAGGGAGGCTCATTTATTATCATTATATTTTTTGTCTAACCTCGCCATATAAGATGAATGTCATCTTATAAAAAGGGCTTGAGATTAAAGAGCGCCGTAGATTACAGAACTAATAGCCGCTAGACCACATAAAGCTGTAAAGATTTGCACAGGTGCTGAAGTTTTGTACTTAGCCATAGCTGGTACTTTGTTCATTGCGAATACAGGCATTAGGAACAGGATAGCTGCAATCATTGGAGCACCCATTGTTTCAATCATACCTAGGATGCTTGGGTTAACTACCGCAACAATCCAAGTTGTAACAACGATGAACGCTAGAGAAGCTTTCTCAATCGTGCTGATTGAAGAACCAGAGCGAGACTTGATTAGACCAACAAGACCTTCATGAGCACCTAGGAAGTGACCGAAGTAGCTAGAAGTGATTGCTGCGAACGCTACTAGAGGACCCATGTAAGAGATAAGTGGAGACTCGTGAACGTTAGCTAGGTAAGAAAGTACAGAGATGTTTTGAGATTGCGCTGTTGCTAGTTGCTCTGGAGATAGAGAAAGTACTACAGAGAAAACGAAGAACATTACAAAACCCATCAGCATCATTGCTGCGCCACCAGTGATCGCGTCAGTTTTCTTAACCGCGTCTTCACCGTATACACGACGTTGCTCTTTAGAGAACTGTGAAATGATTGGGCTGTGGTTGAAAGAGAACACGATGATTGGAATCGCAAGCCAGATAATAGAAGGCATTGCTGACCATTCTGGGCTTGTTTCCATCATTGAAGTGTTCCAATCAGGAACTAGGTAGAAAGACAATGCTAGTAGGATGAATACTAGTGGGTAAACCATTGCTGAAGTTGCTTTAAGCATCAGTTCTTTACCGAATACAACACCTGCTGTCATAGCAAGGATAAGTGCACCAGAAAGAAGAGGACGAGGAATAGATTCCATGCCCATTTGGTTTACTAGGAAAGAGTCAACCGTGTTTGTGATACCAACACCGTAGATAAGAACGATTGGGTAGATAGCGAAAAAGTAAGCGAAAGTAATAAGGTTCGCGCCAGTCTTACCGAAGTGTTCTTCAACTGTGTCTGTAATATCTGCTTCTGGGTTCTTAGAAGACAGTACGAAACGAGCTAGAGATTTGTGTGCGAACCAAGTCATTGGTGCCGCGATTAGAGCTAGGATAACTAATGGCCAAAAACCACCCGCACCAGCTTTGATTGGAAGGAATAGTACGCCAGCACCAACTGCTGTACCGAATAGTGATAAACACCAGGTAAAATCTTTATAGTTAAACTTGCTTGAATCTTTAACGGCATTTGCCGAAGAAGTTGTTGTGTTCATGTTAAATTACTCATTTTTTGGGAACAGGAAATAAGTTGGGGCTAATTCTGCAGAATTTTCTTCTACAAAAAATAGATCTAAATCATGTAATGAAACGGCGTGTCACATGATATGCGAAAAACGGATTTTTGATCACGAAAATAGCGTGCCACAGGTGATTTATGCTCATGTCTGCTATTAGTTAATCTTATGCGAAAGGCGGAGTTGTACAGAATTATACCAGGGAAACGTTTGCGTAAAATTGGATTAATAAATCTGTTCCATGGAAAAGGCTGTGTTTGTTAACAAGGATTAAACAAAACGTAGTTTCTATGTAATTTGTTGCACTACGTGTTGCTGCAGTGATTGGATGATTTGAGCCGTAACGCCCCAAATTAGGTGCTCTTGGAAGGGCATGGCAAAAACACGATGCTTGATTTTTTTTAAGTTAACAGTGTGGCTGTGTAACTTGGCTTGGTCTAAAACATAGGTGGCGGGCACCTCAAAAATCGAAGCAACTTCGTTCTCATCGATGATGGGTTTATAGTCCGAATCGACCACTACAATAATCGGTGTAACTAAAAATTTACTAATGGTACTCAAAGTAGGTAATTGCCCAACAATTTTAACCTGATCCGATCGAATTCCGACCTCTTCGTGAAGTTCTCTAAGTGCGGTGAATTGCATAGAAGGATCGGAGAGTTCGTGTTTCCCTCCAGGAAAGCTGATTTGACCAGGGTGATGTTTTAAATGAGCGGCTCTTTTCGTAAAAATAACATGTAAACCATCCTCTCGTTCCACTAAGCCGACTACCACTGCTGCTTTACGCAATTGATCGTCATTGATATGTGAAACGCGCTCAACGGATTCTGGGTGATAGCCAACGGTAGAGTTGAGCTGGAATTGTTGAAGGAAGTTATCTTTGTTCATATAAAGCCAATATATTGATTATTATGATTTTAAGTATAGTCATAACCGTGTGTTGATTACCAATTTCGAATTTGCCTTCACTTTCCTCCGTTAGTACCGGCAATAACTGGAAATAAGAAGGGACTGGGTAGCGGCGTTTTTCAAGGTAAATGTTCCCAATCTTCTAAGAGTGACGGATTTTGCTATATTTGAATATGTGTACTTCTACTAGTAAGCGTTACCCATGTCATAAATTGGGTGATGAAACGTACATTTTCTGTTTAAGAATTTGATAACAATGACTTAGTGGACCATTCTAAAAAGAAATAGAAGAAAAGGTATGAAATGAAAGGAATCATATTCACCGAATTTTTAGAGCTTGTTGAAGACAAGTTTGGGTTAGAGCTTTTGGAAGAAGTTCTAGAGATGTCAGAAGATGAAGGGATCTACACATCAGTCGGAAGTTACGACCACAAAGATCTTGTTCGATTGATTATAAACTTGAGTAAGAAAACCGATATTGATGCAGCGAGCCTGCAACGTGTTTTTGGACAATCGGTTTTTAAGAACTTACTGGCCTCATTACCGAATAAAGCGAGCCTCGCCCATAGCAACACCACTTTTCAATTTATTCAGCACGTAGAGCGTTACATTCACGTAGAAGTGAAGAAGCTCTACCCAGATGCTGAGCCTCCACAATTTAGCTTTATCACCACGACCGAAGCGCAACTTGTTTTTGACTATAAAAGCGCACGATGCATGTCTCACGTTTGTTTGGGATTAATCGAGGGGTGTGCTGACTATCATGGTGAAACCATCGTGGTAGAAATGACACCTCAGAATGATGACCAAAGTGTGGTTAGGTTTAATCTCAAAGTAGAAAAGTGATATGGATCTGGCATCTGCCCAAGAGAAAAAACTGAAACGTCAAATAGCAGCACGGAAAGCGGCTGAAGCCTTGTTGGAGCAAAAGAGTCTCGAACTGTTTGAGGCCAATCAACAGCTTGAACTTGCGTTGCGCCAATTAGAAAAGCGTTCAAATGCGAATATTCGACGGATCGAATTCCAAGAACAAATCGACAACCTGTTGATTGATTTCGGACGCGCGTTTCTGAGGAGTGATCTCGATGACGTGATGTTGTCCCAATTGACGGCGAGTGTAACTAACAGTTATCTAATTGAAGCCAGTCGCTTGGTGTTACCCCTCAATCTAATCCCTCAGTTACAAACCCATGACTATGGTGATGAAACAGTCGAGGTAATAGAGAAAGACATTCAAGAACCTCATTGGCAAGGTTGCTTGCTTACCGTGCCATTAGAGGTCGAAAAAGTGATTGTGGGCGCGTTAATCGTTCAGGTCAGGTTGTTAGATCAAGACTACGAATTCATCCAAAGCCAACTGTTGTTAGTGACGGACCTTATCTGCAGTGCGTTAACTCATCAACTTGCGATTAACCGAAATATAGAATCACGTAAACGAGCGGAAGAGTCCGAAAGGGCAACGCGTGACTTTGTCGCCATGATTAACCATGAATTGAGAACCCCACTCAATGGTCTTCTTGGTAGTGCGGAGTTGATAAGCGACACCGAACTGAGCAGTTCTCAACGTGAGATCGTGAATAACTTGAGCCAATCCGGTGAGTTTCTTAGAACCATCATTAATGACCTTCTCGATTACAGTAAAATCAATGCGGGTATGCTGGAATTAATTCCCAAAACATTTGCACTCCAAGATTTGAAAAATACCATTGATAGTATTTTTACCAATCGAGCGATTGAAAAGCAGATCCAGTTTGATGTCAATGTAACCGATGGGGTACCCAGTCACTTCTACGGTGACTTAGAGCGTATTACTCAATTGTTCGTGAACTTAATCGGCAATGCAATTAAATTCACCGATCAAGGCCATGTGAGCGTAGAGATAAAATGGCTTAACGACCAATTTATTTTTTCTGTTGAGGATAGTGGCGTTGGTATTGCTCAATCTGCTATTAAGACACTGTTTGAACCTTTTACACAGGCCGATAACTCAAGTAGCCGAAATTACGAAGGGACAGGGCTTGGTTTAGCGATTTGTCGCAAGCTAGCTGCGTTAATGAGGGGAGACATTGAGGTGAGCAGTATTGTTGGTTCGGGTACGACATTTACCATTTCACTCCCTCTTCAAGTTGTCGATACACTGGCTGAGCGCGATAGTGTCGCAAAAGGTTTTGAGTCTGAGGTTGAATTGACATTGCTTAAAGTGCTGGTGGTTGATGATATTAAGATGAACCAGATCATCATCCAACAAATGCTACGCAAATACGAAATAGAGCCAGCGATTGCCGGTAATGGTATAGAAGGGTTGGAATTAGCGTCGAATAATGAGTATGACATTGTGTTTATGGATTGCCGGATGCCAGTCATGGATGGTTTTGAAGCGACGAAGAAACTGCGAAGTTCAGGATATAGCCAACCAATTATTGCATTAACCGCTGGTACGACAAAAGAAGAGCGAGAGTTGTGTATTGAATCTGGTATGGACGATATATTGAGTAAACCCTATACCGCTAACGACTTAGTGATAATGCTGAATAAGTGGGGCTAATAAATATCATTGCCTTTGTAGTGAGTGAATATGCTTGTCTCTAATGTCTTGAGTATATTGTCAATGTAACAAGTGAGCTGACAATGCTATACGTTCACTTACTTTATTGGTCGCTTTTATTAATTATATTAAGGAGGTTTGAAAAACTATAAAAATGGATTCGATATGAAAAAAATGATAGTGACGCTTGCTCTAATTGCACCTTTATCTGCAGTGGCTGCACAAAAAGACCCAAATGGTTTCTATATCGGAGTAGGAGCTGGTTCAACTGAACTTGATGATGGTGGTTTTGGTAAGGCCATAACTCGCAAAACCACAACAACTGAAACTGAATCACCTTCTTATAAACTCATTGCCGGTTATCAGATCAACCGTATTATTGGTATCGAAGGCCAATATACTAAATATGGAACGTCTACAACAAAAGTAGGCAGTTCAAAAGCATTCACAACAGATTTTAGTTCAATTAGCGTTGCTGCGAATGTTGGTTATACGTTCGATATTGGTCTTCGACCTTATGCACTTTTAGGTTATAGCTTTTTAAATTCAGAAATTGAAAACAGTGGTAATAATAAATACTTTGCGACTAAGTCATCAACCGTATCTGGTATAAAAATGGGGGTGGGCGTAGAGTATGCAATTCCTGCTGCACCAGCTCTAGCATTACGTGCAGGTATTGATTGGGAAGCAGCTGATATCAAAGTGAAAGATGAAAAGAACAAAGAGTTATCTAACGTTCACACACTAGGCTCATTCTATTTGGCTACAACATACACCTTCTAGGCTAGTGTTATTGAAAAGCTAAGTAGGTGATTGCCCACTTAGCTTTTTTAATATTAAAGTACTTTCCAGATTGGCTTTTTAGCTGTTTTTAATAACCCGTCTTAATAAATCTAGATTAAATTTATCTATCAGCCAGTACAGGCAATATTCTACTCAGCTTATCAAGAGTCTCTTGGTACTCAGAAGCGCAATCACTATCAAATACTACACCTCCTCCAGCCCAAGCATAAAGCGTATTGTTTTCTGCCACTAAGGTACGAATCGTAATGCTGGTGTCCATTCTGCCATTACGGCTGATATAACCAATGCTACCGCAATACGCCGAGCGACGATGAGGCTCTAGCTCCTCAATGATCTGCATCGCGCGAACTTTTGGAGCGCCGGTAATCGACCCCCCGGGAAAGCAAGCCCTTAATAGGTCATGTGCTGAATGATGGACATCAAGCTCTGCCCTTATCGTGCTCACTAAGTGGTGCACAGCAGGGAAACTCTCTATATCGAATAGCTTTGGTACATGAACCGATCCCGGCTTTGCGACTCGGCCAATATCATTACGAAGCAGGTCGACGATCATCAGGTTTTCTGCCTGATCTTTCTCAGCATTCAACAGGTCTTGAGCATTAGCGTCATCAATCATGGAATTTTCAGAACGAGGACGTGTCCCTTTGATTGGCTTGGTTTCAATGGTGCCACTATTGAGCTCTAAAAAACGCTCAGGTGAGACACTGAGAATGGTGCAGCCTGCTAAACGGATAAAACCAGAGAATGGAGCTGAGTTGTACTTCTCTAACTTTTCATAAGCGAGCCATTCACTGCCTTGGTATTGGGCATTGAAGCGCTGAGCAAGGTTTATCTGATAACAGTCACCCGACAACAAGTACTCTTGAACGCTATCGAATTTATTGGCATAACTTTGTTCAGTCATATTGGATTGCCATGGGGTGGTTAATCCAAACTTCTGATGAGTTCGTTCTGCTTGTTCTGCTTGTTGGCTTGGCGATTGTTGTTGAGTTAACCAATCCCAATGGGTATCAATGTTTTGCCCAACAAGGAACGCAGCTTTAAGCTTATGATCAACAATCACAGCCCATTCATATAATCCAACCGCCATGTCTGGTGCAGAAATATCACGCTTAGCAAGAGAGGGAAGAGCTTCTACTCGTCGCCCTAAATCGTAACTAAAATACCCTAAAGCACCACCAACGAAAGGCAGTTCAGGGTGCTCACTGATTGCGGGTAGTAATTGCTGCTGATATTGGTCGAGTAGTTCGAAAGGGTCTGACTCTGAAACCTCGCACGTCTCATTAACATTGACGGTCGTTTTTGCACCGATTGTCTCAAAGGTGGCGATGGGTTGAGCAACTAAAATGTCGTATCGACTATCAACGTGGCTTTCTGAGGCAGAGCGTAATAGCATTGCCCACGGCACGCTTTCAATATGAGAAAACAGCTGTTTAGCTAAAGTTGATTGATATTCAAGCGGCTTGATTTGGATAGAGCGAAATTCGTTGTTATTCATTTGTTTAATTTGTGACAAAGAGTTCGATCACTGCATGGCGTGTGAGAGGAAGCAAGAGTATCATAAATTGAAAATAAAATGGGTTCTTGATTAGAACGGTGCAAACTACATGGTTTAGTTTACAGCTATGCAAGCGATTGCTAAAGCAACTAAATACAGCTCAACATAATAAAAAGCTAAGCCAACTAATCCGGTTAGACAAAAACAGTCAAACCAAGACCCCACATGGAACCAGAACAATAAAGAGGCATGCAATGACGGTTATTCGTAAGCAAGATGTGATCAGCAGTGTCGCTGACGCACTTCAGTACATTTCTTATTATCACCCTTTAGACTTTGTCCAAGCCCTAGAAAAAGCGTACGAGAAAGAAGAGAGCCAAGCAGCTAAAGATGCTATTGCTCAGATTCTTATCAACTCACGCATGTCTGCGGAAGGCCATCGTCCAATTTGTCAGGATACGGGTATTGTTACTTGTTTCGTGAACATCGGTATGGATGTTAGGTGGGAAACGGATCAAACAGTACAACAGATGGTTGATGAAGGCGTTCGTCAAGCTTACAACAATCCAGATAACCCATTGCGTGCATCTGTCCTAATGGACCCTGCAGGTAAGCGTATTAATACCAAAGACAACACACCAGCGGTTGTTCACATTAATATGGTTCCAGGCAACAAAGTTGAAATTCAAATCGCGGCAAAAGGCGGCGGTTCTGAGAACAAAACCAAGATGGTAATGCTTAACCCTTCTGATGATATTGCAGAGTGGGTAGAGAAGACGCTACCAACAATGGGCGCGGGCTGGTGTCCACCGGGTATGCTAGGTATAGGTATTGGCGGTACGGCGGAGAAAGCCGCGGTACTCGCTAAAGAATCTCTGATGGAACACATCGATATCCAAGAGCTTATCGACAAAGGCCCAGAGAACGCAGAAGAAGAGCTTCGTTTAGATATCTTCAACCGTGTAAATAAACTGGGCATTGGCGCACAAGGTCTTGGCGGTCTAACGACAGTGGTTGACGTGAAAATCAAAACAGCGCCAACGCACGCAGCCTCTAAGCCTGTATGCTTGATCCCGAACTGTGCAGCAACGCGTCACGTACACTTCACATTAGATGGCAGCGGCCCTGCAGAACTAACGCCACCTAAGCTAGAAGAGTGGCCAGATATTACTTGGGAAGCAGGCGCAAATACACGCCGTGTTAACCTTGATGAAATTACTAAAGAAGACGTTCAAGAGTGGAAGACCGGCGAAACGGTTCTTCTATCAGGCAAGATCTTAACCGGTCGTGATGCAGCGCATAAGCGTATTCAAGGCATGCTTGAAAGTGGTGAAGGT
Source organism: Vibrio sp. 10N.247.310.17 (assembly GCF_041466605.1). NCBI lineage: Bacteria > Pseudomonadati > Pseudomonadota > Gammaproteobacteria > Vibrionales > Vibrionaceae > Vibrio > Vibrio sp. 10N.247.310.17. The sequence continues at coordinate 9,952 of NZ_JBFSTC010000070.1, forward strand.
TTACCAGAAGGCGTCGACCTGAAAGGTAAGTTCATTTACTACGTTGGCCCTGTTGATGCTGTGGGTGATGAAGCGGTAGGTCCTGCTGGCCCGACAACGTCTACTCGTATGGATAAGTTCACCGACATGATGCTAGAAGAAACCGGCATTATGGGCATGATTGGTAAAGCAGAGCGCGGCCCTGCAACGGTTGAGTCGATCAAACAACATAAATCGGTTTACCTGATGGCGGTTGGTGGTGCAGCTTATTTAGTCGCGAAAGCCATTAAAAAAGCACGTGTGGTTGCGTTTGAAGATCTCGGTATGGAAGCGATCTACGAGTTTGAAGTTGAAGATATGCCTGTAACGGTTGCGGTTGACTCTAATGGCGTGAACGCGCATCAGATCGGCCCTGACACGTGGAAAGTGAAAATTGCTGAAGCTGAAAAAGCATAATTAACCGACGCCAAAAAATTGTAATTGTCGCTAACTTCAGCGTTTGAATTGCAAATCTTGACAGAAAGTTGAAGACAAAAGTGCAGCATTATTTGCACTTTTGTCTTATTATCAATGATATAGTGATAAACACATAGTTTGATATAAGAACATAGGAGAGAGGAATGCCTCGTTTTATTCAGATCCTACAGATTATCTTGGCAGTGGTGATTGGTGCTTTTGTTGGTTACGACCTGATCTTGAAAGGGATCAGTATCTTTGATAATAAATACGTGACGATTACTTGTGCGCTTTGGCTAATTGCAGAGATTGCACTGTTTGTTATCTACAAGTTGATTGAAGACGATTAAGAGTCGGATATCGCAGAAAAATTCTAAAGCCCCTGATTATGAATGTAGTCAGGGGCTTTTATTCATCTAGCATTAAGAATGTATATTGCATACTCATTACTGTTAGCAAAAAAAAGCTAAAGCAAAAGCATGCACACTATCCCAACAGGGAAAGAACATAGGCTAGCCTATCTATTATCATAACTGACTGGCCTAATTATCACGGAGTCGTTCAAATGAAACACCTAACTCAAGAAATGAGTGACTTTATAAGCAGAGGAACGGATTCTCACATTCGAGTAGCGGTCACGGGGCTTTCTCGTGCGGGTAAGACAGCATTCATTACTTCGCTGGTTAATCAGCTTCTTCATACGTCTACCCACAAAAATCTGCCTCTACTTGCATCGGCGAGAGATGGCAGAATTATTGGCGCAAAGCGCATCCCGCAACAAAACATGATGATCCCACGTTTCTCTTATGATGAAGCGATGGAGTCGTTGAATGCACAACCACCAGAATGGCCAGTGCCAACGCGAGATGTTAGTGAGATTCGTCTAGCAATTAAATATAAGCCAGCTAAAGGCGCAAAGAAGCTGCTGAGCAAAAACAGCACCCTTTATCTCGATATTGTTGATTATCCGGGCGAATGGCTACTTGATTTACCTTTGTTGGACATGGACTTTGATACTTGGAGTCAATCTCAATTTACCGCGTTGAAAGGCGATAGAGAAACCTACTCGCAACAGTGGAACACAATACGTGGCGACATTGACTTGCTAGCCGAAGCAGAAGAAAAGAAACTGGTCGCGATTGCCGATAGCTATACTCAGTACCTTCATACTTGTAAGGATAACGGATTGCACTGGGTACAACCGGGTCGATTCGTATTGCCGGGTGAGCTTGAAGGCGCGCCTGTGCTGCAATTTTTTCCGTGCGCTGCTCCCGAGGGTAAGTTCTCAAAAACCAGCAACTATGCGGTTTTAAAAGCGCGTTATGAAGAGTATCAACAGAAAGTCGTGAAAGCGTTCTACAAGAATCACTTTGCCACGTTCGACAGACAAATCGTGCTGGTGGATTGCTTACAACCACTTAACGCAGGCTATGACTCTTTCATGGACATGCGTGGTGCGTTAGAACAGTTATTGAAGAGCTTTAAGTACGGGCGAAGCAATATGCTAAGACGTTTGTTTGCGCCGAAGATTGACAAGATCTTGTTTGCTGCCACTAAGGCTGATCACGTGACACCGGATCAACATCCGAACTTGGTATCACTGTTACAGCAGATGGTACACCCTGCTTGGCAACAGGCGGCGTTTGAACACATCGACATGAGTTGCATGAGCATTGCGTCTATTCAAGCGACCAGCGCGGGTTATATCTCGTCAGGTTCAGACAATGTTCCGGCGTTGCAAGGTGTGACTTTAGATAATGTCCCTCAAACCATGTATCCGGGAGAGGTGCCGCGTAAACTGCCAAACAAACAGTATTGGGAAACCAACCAGTTTGATTTTACGAGCTTTAGGCCGATGGAGCAGCACTCTGACGAGCCTTGTCAGCATCTAAGAATCGACAAGGTTTTAGAGTATCTCATTGGCGACAAGTTGAAGTAATTGAGGCAATTGAAATGAGTGAATTAAAAACGAAACAGGTCTTTGATGAACAGTTGAAGACCTCGTTCGATGAGCCGGATAAGAATGAAGTTACCCCAGATTTGGGTGCTCAAAAGCTATTCACGGAACAAGAGAAGTTTGTGCCCGTCGCTCCACAAGTGGAAACCGACCTTGATGGTGACGCTGAGCTGCAACTGGAACAAGTGATTCGACCGAGTAAAAAGAAGAAGTGGTTTGGAACGGGCTTACTTGTCGCTTTCTCTGGCCTAGTCGGATGGCAGGCGATTGACTCTGTCATTATTGCTATTCAAACCGCTGACTGGCTAGCTTTAGGTTGGGCAGGTTTCATTGCTGCCATTGCTTCATTAGGTTTAGGCGCAATAGGCAAAGAGTTGTGGAAGCTGCGTTCGCTGAAAGATCATTTCAGTGTACAAGAGCAGAGTGAAGAGCTGTTACAAAGCCAGAGTGTTGGTAAAGGCAAAGCATTCTGTGAAAACATTGCCAAGCAGGGCGGTATTATCGCTGAATCACCCGCTTATGATAAGTGGCGAAACAGCATTAACCCAGCGCACAGCGATGCTGAAGTGTTGGATATGTACGATGCGTTGGTCGTGAGTCAGCAAGATAAGGTCGCGACTCAGATCGTCACTAAGTTCTCGACCGAATCCGCGGCTTTGGTTGCTGTGAGCCCATTGGCGGCAGCAGATATGTTGCTGGTGGCTTGGCGAAATTTCACTATGATAGACAAGCTTGCTGATGTGTATGGCATTGAACTGGGCTACTGGTCTCGAATTAAATTGTTCAAGTTGGTCTTAATCAACATGGCAGCGGCCGGTGCAAGTGAGCTGGCGATTGATGCGAGCATGGACTTAGTCTCGATGGATCTTGCAGGTAAAGTCTCAGCTCGAGCAGGGCAGGGGCTCGGTGTCGGTATCCTCACTGCGAGACTGGGCTTAAAAGCCATGACATTGCTGCGTCCTATGCCTTGGTATAGTGAGCGAAAAGTAAAACTATCCGACCTTCGCAAAGCCGTCCTTTCTGAAATAAAGCGAATTACCTTCCTATAAAGTCTATATACACAAGGAAGTTGAGTGATTTGCGAGCGAAGAGTAAACATATGTTTACTCTTCTTCTTGACTGAACTTAGAGCTTAATTCACACTACTGTCAACTTATCCTGACACCTATAATAGGACTATTTGTGCGTCTTGAAGTATTGTGTGAAGACAGACTCGGCTTAACGCGTGAGTTGCTCGATATCTTGGCCTCAAAAAGCATTGATTTACGAGGAATCGAAATTGATGTTAAAGGTATTATTTACCTAAATTGCCCGGATATTAATTTTGATGCTTTTAGTGAACTTATGGCTGAAATTCGCCGAATTTCAGGTGTGAAGGATGTACGTAAAATCCAGTTTATGCCAAGCGAAAGGCATAACACAGAACTGATTGCCCTGCTGGCAAACCTACCTGATCCTGTTATTGCGATTGACCTTAAAGGCTCAGTCGACATGGCAAACCACGCTGCATTGAATCTTTTCAACAAACAAGAAGAAGAAGTGATCGGTGAGCCACTAGCGACGTTCGTTCCTAGCTTCAACTTCGCTCGTTGGATTGAAGGCGATGTAACGCGTCACCGTGAAGTCGTGGTGCTAGATGGTCTAGATTTCTCTATTGAAATTCTGCCTATTTATCTAGGTGGTGATGTCAACGAGGCGGTACTGGCGAGTGCAGTAATGACGATTCGTTCTTGTAACCAAGAAATGAACGCGCCAGACGCCATCCCTGAACAGAATAACCTAGGTTTTGAACACTTTGTTGGTGTCTCTAATCGCCATAAAGCCTTGATCAGTCAAGCTAAGAAACTGGCTATGCTAGATCAACCTCTGCTTATTGAAGGGGATACAGGTACGGGTAAAGAGATGCTGGCGAAATCGTGTCATAACCGTTCAAATCGATCTTCTTTTCCATTTTTGATTCTAAGCTGTGCATCAATGCCTGATGACGTAGCAGAAACGGAATTGTTTGGACATGCGCCGGGCTCATTCAACCATGAACAAGGTCATAAAGGCATCTTCGAACAAGCGAATGGCGGTACGGTATTTTTAGATGAAATCGGCGAAATGAGCCCGCATCTACAAATCAAACTGCTGCGTTTCCTACAAGATGGTTCATTCCGTCGTGTTGGTGAAGAAGAAGAGATGCACGCGGATGTTCGTATTATCGCATCAACGCGCCATCGCCTTTCTGAATTAGCCGACTCGGGCTCGTTTCGTGAAGATCTGTTCTACCGCTTGAACGTACTGACTTTATCAATTCCTGCTTTGCGTGAACGTTCAAACGATGTTGCGCCATTACTGGAGCTATTCGTTGCAAAGTACGCACAGCAGTTAGGTATGTTGAAACCAAAGTTGACTCAAGAACTAGTCGACCAATTAGGTAACTACCAATGGCCAGGCAATATTCGTCAGTTAGACAACATGGTTCTACGTGCACTAACAGAGTTGGATTCAGATACGTTAACGGTTGAGCAATTCCACCTGCCACAGCTTGACACTATGACTGCTGGAATGGCGAATTTAAGCTTAGACGGCTCGCTAGACGAGATCATGAAAGACTATGAATCTCAGATTTTAGAGAAGCTTTATCAGTCATTCCCATCAAGCCGTAAGCTTGCTAAACGTCTGAATGTTTCTCACACCTCAATTGCGAATAAGCTTCGTGATTACGGTATCAGAAAGAGCTGATGATATTAGACTGCTAAATTCGGTAAGAGTGAGGCGGTAACGAAAAAAGAGACAAAAGAATAAGAACAAGACTATGGAAGATTCGAGTACGCAGCAACGTATTGATAAACGTGATGGCAACCTAATTTTACGAACGGCTGAGATCTATGATGCGAGCATGATCAGTGAGTACTTTCAGGTGAACAGAGAGTACCTTAAGCCTTGGGAACCGACCCGAGAGGATGCGTTCTTTGACAGAGCGGATTGGGCTCAACGGCTGATTAAGTTAAACGAACTCCATAAATTGGGGCTAGGCTATTATTGCTTGTTGATTAATGCCGATTCAAATGAAATGTTAGGTACCATATCGTTCAGTAATTTGTCTCGTTTCCCGTTCTACGCTTGTAATGTCGGTTATTCATTGGCGCAAAGTGCACAGGGCCACGGTTACATGCGCAGAGGCTTGAGCATGGCTAAAGACTACATGTTTGATGTGCAGAACATGCACCGCTTAATGGCGGGCTACATGCCTCACAACGAACGAAGTGCGGGTGTATTAGAGCATCTTGGTTTTGTTCGAGAAGGTTTTGCCAAAGATTACCTACAGATTAACGGTAAATGGGAAGATCACGTGTTGACGGCACTGGTAAACCCAAACTGGCAAGATAAACGCTCCGTGTGAGTGTAAAACATTGAATTTAGATACAGCGGAGAACATAAATAAAATGAAGTCATCGCTGTATCGAAAGAACATATAGGCATGGTAAGCCCATAAGCCTGAGAAGATATTTGAGGAATTTTGATGTCATATACAACTTTGGAAGAATACCAAAGAAAATGGATTTTCACTCACCAGTCAATGCCACTACCCGCTGAAGATTTGGAAAAGATAAAACCAATGACACAGGCGAGAGCATCTCAGTTTTGGAAAGAAAACGTGAGCCCTCAAAGCCCGGATGCAGAAAGACTAAGTTCGCAAGATTGGCCAAGCAAAGCGTCTAACTGGAATGAAGAGATCAGCTGGATGGCAAATTGGGAAGCCGATGAGCCTGAAATGCCAGAAGAAATCCTTAACTTCATTGATTGGCAAGATGACGTAACTGTTTATTTTTGCTACGAAAAATACAATGTTCTTGAAACCAAATGGTCGGTTTTCAAGAAGCATTGGAAAAACTTTTTGTTCTACGATGATGGCCCTATCTTACTAGGTCGCCGTCGTTCAGAAGCACTTTGGTTTGCTACAAATGGTACCGTTAAAATAGGTAACCGTGCTTAAGTTCGGTGTGATTTAATCGTGCGAGTGTTGGCGATCCGATCAACAGATAGACAGACAAGAAGCGAGCATTGAGCTCGCTTTTTTTATGCCTAACGATCTTCGAAGATCACCGGGAGGAAACGATTATTTTACCTCAGCTGAGGATGACTATTTTTACAGACATAGAGGCAGTTAAATTTCGAAATTGAGATCGCTATCTCGTTGGCTTAGTTGAAGTTTTGTGGGGTTGAGCTATCTTTATATTACTGCCTTAGTGGAGGTGAAGTATTATGATTTGGGGTACTCTCGAACGTGTAAATAAACTTCGCAAGGAAGCAATGGAAGATCCAGAGTTTTTGGATTCAGCAAAAATGCATGAGGAATGGCTTTTAAGCGAAACTCATAATCAATTGAACCAAGGAGCTAAAGAGAAGAAACCGAAAAAGTTATCTGATATTTATGAAAATACGGATTTTCCTATCAACCCAACAGGTACGAAACATTAACAATGATGAACTGCAATACGGCTAAGGCTCTTAACCAAGATGCGATAAGTCGACTAAACATACCAGCCTTAAGCCACCAATAAAAAAGCCACTTTCAACGAATCGAAAGTGGCTTTTTCTTTTCTCGTTAGCTTCTTTACTCATTAACAACTAAAGTTAATCGTTTTTAAACCTAGTTATTAATCAGGCTTAACCCGCTTGGTAATGCATCACCAAATACGCGTTTAGACTCGCTCTCAGAAAGTTCAGTGACTTCACTCACTAGCGTTAGCCATGAATCAGGTACCTTGCTTTGCTTTAATTTATCAAGAACTTGAGCACGGTAGTCATCAGAGATATCGAACTGTCGGTCACCTGTCTTGCGGCAAATCATCACTGCCGCGAAAGCTATCATCTGCTCTTTCTGCCAATTCTGGTCAAGCAGCTTTGGTAACCACTGTTCTGCTTGCTCTCTTGGAATGACGCTGTGTTGGCTTCCGTATAAAGGTGTACGAGACGCTAAGCGACCCAGAGCCCACCAGTGAGCCTGTTCGAACTGATTATGGTTAATTGCTTTGCTCAAGAACCATGTAGCCAATAGAACTTTATCTTCCACCTCGAGTTGCTCAAGGGACGCTGCCAATCTCACCATGGCTTCATAGCCATTGTCTTGCGCATCTTTCGCTGTCTTAGGGTTCTTCATTGCACCTGGGTGAAGGTACTTCGCGATATCAGCCAAGATGGTTTCTTGCTGTTCTTGATTCAGGCCACCCGCAACACGACGCCAGAATACCCACCAGTCCGTCCAACCTTGGTGGTTCTGGAACTGAATGTTTTGTTGGTAAAGGCCCCAAATTTGTTCGATACGCCATGAGTCAGTCGGATCGCCAAAGCCTGGACGCAGCGAGTAACCCGCCAAACGCAGCCAGTTCTTCTCGTGTGCTTCTGAACGACGACGGCGTTTACGACCTAATGAAAAGGTATCAAACAGATGGCGAAGGGTCGTGAAGTCCCATTCATCACGCTTACCGAGTCGCTTCTCAAGATCTTTCGATAGTGTTTTGATCTCTTTCGATTCAGCACTCTTCTTGTTGCCGCTGTACAGACGAGAAATCAATTCCTTACATTCATCCAGTCTTGGGTGAAGTTTAGCGGTATCAGACTCATCACCTTGCTTGTTTCTTACTTCAAATTCGAGCAACCAACGTTTAGAGTCATCTTCTGTACTCACACACTCCATTTTCAGTGTGCCGACTTCGGTTAATTGACACGCGAGCAATACTTCGACGCGTTCTTTTTGGTTGGCTTGGAGCTCTGCAGTACCTGAACCTTCCAGTGTAGAAATGTACGGCGGAAGAGGGGAGAACAAGTCAGCGTCGACATTGACCATCACACCATTTTGAATAGCGGTGTCATGAGCAATTTGATCGTGTGTTGAAGTCAGAAGATTAAATCGTACCGGTTCGCCTAAAGTCAGTGAGAAACGACGGCTGTTCAAGCGTATCTCTTGGCCTTCTTCTGTCCCTTTGGCAAGCAAACAAAGCGCTTTGCCCATCTTGTTCTTCTCTTGTAGATGCAAGAAGTAAGAACGAGCAGCGCCGCCACCGATTTTCAGTTGTGCACCACGGCGTGCTTTACCAAAAGCTACAGCACCAAGGGCTACAGACCAGTCGGGGTGAGGGTTATCTAAGACGGTGATTGGTGCACAGTTCCAATTACCAAGTAACTGAGTAATTCGCTCTGTTACCAGTTCACTGTTGAACACACCACCATTGAGTAGCACACCAACAGGAATTGCAGGTTTGGTATCATCAAACTCAACAGAGTCTGACTTTTCCAATGCGGCTTTAGATACTTGCTGGTGGGTCGCTAGGAATTCGGCAACGTGCTTACTTACAGCAGGATCTGCTGCGTAGGGTAGGCCGAACTCAACCACCGCGCTGCGGCGTTTGTCGGGTACTTCCGTAAACTCAGAAAGCGGGAAGAAACCTTCTAGTGCAATCTGATGAACTTCTTGTTTGGTTAAACCAATACTCTTGGTTCCGCCAAGCAGTTTTGAACCGCTGCCCAGCATTGTGATCTTCACATCGTCTGGCGCATTAGCAGAAAGCAGGCTCTCTTTTGCGGCGCGAGTCTGTTGAATCAGTTTGGTTAGGCTAGACGCATTCAACTTTTTGTTTTGATTAAAGCGCTGCTCTGCAAGGTGGGCAAGAGCTAAATCGAGGTTATCACCCCCGAGCATCAAGTGTTCGCCAACGCCGATACGGTCGAGTGCGAGCTCTTGATTGCCACCGTTATCCGATTTGAAGCTCGCTTCGATCAAGCTTAAATCGGTAGTACCGCCACCAACATCACACACTAGAATCAGCGGGATCTGTTGAAGTTCGTTTGTAGCGGTTTGTTGGTGACGGGCATACCAGTCATAACAAACGGCTTGCGGCTCTTCGAGCAATAGAATCTTACCTAAACCAGCAAGTGCTGCCGCTTCGAGTGTCAGCTTACGTGCTGTCTCATCGAATGAAGCAGGAACGGTGACTACAACGTCTTGGTCTTCAAGCTTATTGCTTGGGTTACGGTAGTTCCATGCTTGACGGATGTGGTTAAGGTAGCTTGCGCTTGCGACAACAGGAGACACTTTATCGACGTCAGTTGCGCCTGCCCAAGGCAGAATGTCGGAGTTACGATCAACCGCTTGGTGAGATAACCAGCTCTTTGCACTGGATACTTGGCGGCCTTCGACTTTTGCGCCCAGTTCGCGAGCCCATTCACCAACGATGACATTTTGAATATCGCCTTCAACTAAGCTCGGTTCCCAAGGCATGGTGAGATCGGAAGGGGAGATCTGACCTTGTGCGGGATGATAACGAAATGATGGAAGTAGGGGCTTGCGAACCACTTCACCGGGGCCGATGAGTTGGTCAATATCGAAAAGAGAAACGGGAGCATGTTGTAGGTCGTCGTTGATTTCACAGTAAGCGACAACAGTATTGGTTGTGCCTAAGTCAATGCCGACTAAAAAACGAGGAGATGCCATACAAAACCTTATTCTGCCAAAGTGATGACCAGTTAATGGATAATTTTGGTCTTATTATTGTCTTTGGAATGCTTTTAATACAGGGCTAGGGAATCGCATTGATAAAGTAACGGCACCCGCTAAGGTGCCGTTGATTCATTATGCTTCTACGTTTGAGTCGTTATTCGAGTCTTCACGAACGTCGAACTCAACATGCCATTTCTGACCATTATCAGTGGCTATCGCTTCTAGGTATAACGTGCCTAATTCAGTAACACGAGACGCCAAAGTCACCGGAACCACTTCACCTTCGCGACGACCTTCAGAAACAGGCAGTGTCACTTGGATTTCAGGAAGCTCATCAAGATCTTCTGGAGCCCAGTGATCAAGGTGCGTACCTGCTTGGTCTTCACGACGTGTTGTTGAACCGAAGAATTGGAAGTGTACTGGCTGACCAATCACTAGACCGAACTCTTGGCTAGGAACTTGAACGCTTGAGCCTTCTTCCATACCAAATGGTGCAACACACAGTGCTTCCATTGGAGGAGCCATACCTGGGATAGCTGGCATCGCGCTTTCAATTCCTACGTAGTAAGAAGAAGCGATACCACCGCGGATACGAACGCCTTGACCACGACGTACTGCGCCGTAGTAAGAAGCGCCACTTGCAACCGCTAGGTCTAAGTCTAAGCCTGAAAGCTGTTTAGCGAATTCAGCGTCTGCATTAATTAGCCATTCATTGATCGTGTCTGAAAGACGATCAGCAAGCAGGTTAGATTTTAGAACACCACCATTGAACAGTACCGCTGTTGGTTTGATGAAGTCTGCCGCTGGCGCTTCTGTACCGGGCATACCGGGCATGTTTGCAAACGGGTTGAAATCTTGTTGAGCGGCTTCGCTATTTCCAGAAAGCGCATTGGCTTGCTTAGAAAGGAATGCGGCAATATGACGAGTAATACCCGCATCTTGAGCGTAAGGGAGACCCATTTGAGTCAGTGCACCACGAGTTTTCTGTACCGGGTGATCCGTTACAGCGACTTGTGGGAAGAAGCCATCAACCAATGTTTGTTGTACTTCTTGCTGAGTCAGTTCTGTTTTCAGTGTTGCGCCAAGTAGCTTAGAGCCGCGGCTTGGAACAACGATGGGCACAGATTGAAGTTCAGCATCATTTAGCAATGCTTCTTTCGCATCACGACACGCATGAGTCATCGCTTGAACCTGCCAAGGAGCCAGTTCTTTACCTTCTTGAGCTAACTTCATTTTCAGACGGTAAGCTAACGCTAAGTCCATATTGTCGCCGCCAAGTAGGATATGCTCACCTACCGCGATGCGGTTCAGACTTAGGTTGCCTTCGTCTTGTGTTACTTCAACTAACGAAAGGTCGGTTGTACCACCACCGATATCGACAACTAGAACGATGTCACCAACGTTCACTTCATCGCGCCAAGTATCGTTGCTGTTATCAATCCAGCTGTAAAGAGCTGCTTGTGGCTCTTCAAGAAGCGTTGGGTGAGTAAAACCAACATTACGCGCAGCTTCAGCCGTTAGGTCTCGAGCCGCTGGATCAAACGAAGCTGGAACGGTGATCGTTACATCTTGGTCTGCCAGTTTGTGTTCTGGGTTAGCGTGGTTCCAAGCATCTTTAAGGTGCTCAAGGTACAACTCAGTTGTCTTAAGCGGAGATACCTTTTCAACTTCTTCAGGGCTGCCTGCTGGAAGGAACGCATCACGACGGTTAACACCACCGTGGCATAGCCAAGATTTTGCACTTGCGACCAAACGGATAGGGGTTTTCGAACCTAGGTTACGAGCAATCGCACCGACTAGCGCTTTAGGTTCAGAAGACCAAGGAAGAACGCGAGAGCCCGCATTCATTTCATGTTCGTGCGGTTGGTATAGGAACGAGCCAAGTTGGCTGCGAGTTTCTACTGTACCTGGAGCCGTCAATTGAGGGATTGGCATCACCTCTACACGAGCATCTTCATTGCTTGTGTCGATGTAAGACAAAACGCAGTGTGTGGTACCTAAATCGATACCAACACTGAACTTAGGCGCCTGATGTTGCTCTTGAGAAGATAGCTCTTGTGAATGCGTCTGCGGCGTATGTTCTTGAGAAGAAGACTCGTGTGATGATGGCTGAGTTTGGTGTTCCATTATAGCTCCACCTCTGCCGGTGCAATCACAGATGCATCGTAGTTCTCAGCAAGCTTAGGCAGGTTCATGTCAGTTGCTTTCCAACCTTTGTGAATCAATGTGCCATTGAACGGTGCATTGCCCGTGACGTTGCCTGTTAGGCGAATTTCTTGAGGGTTGAAACCTTCAACAACCGTGATGCGCGTTTCTTCATCTTCAGTACGGATGTGAGAAAGCGTCACGTAATCGGCTAACACTTTTTTACCGCCAGTGTGAATTACACGTGCTGCTGCGCCAACTTCTTCGTCAGAGAATGAAGTTAGGTCTTCTTTTAGGAAGTCAATTAAACGAGCTTCTTGCTGCATGATAGACAGTAGCTGCATTGCAGAATCTGTTGGTGCTGTTGCCAGCTTAGATTCAACTTCTACGATTTTTTCGATTACACGTTCAACTTCAACAACTTTCTCTACTTCGACAATTTTCTCAACTGGCTTTTCAACTTCAACGATCTTTTCTACTGGTTTTTCTACGACTTTCTCAACCACTTGGGTTTTACGAGAAACGGCAATAAGCAGTAGTAAAACGCTTGATGCAGTTAGGCCTGCGTGAAGCATATCAAACGTTTGTGGGATTAGGTTCAAATCAACGATCATAGTGATTTCTCTTTAAAATTGATTTAACGGTATATTCGTCGGTTTAAAGGAATATACAGATTGGAAAGAAACTCGGTAGCACGAGACTGAAACGGTCGCTTTCAAGCTATAAATATGGGTGGATACTAGCATATTCAAGGCTTAAGAGGTGTATTTAATGTTTTCAAACAAGTGGCTTTTTAGTGTGTTAGCTTGAAATTTAGTCGAGATTTGTCTGGTTATTGGTCATGGGGGTCAGTAAAATTTACAAAATGCCCGTTTAATGTGACATTTAGGACTAAACATGAATGGAGCATTATTTCCGTCCGTTATATACTTTTCATTCAATAGAGCCTATTTGGAACCCGCATGCCCCAAACTACTGACCCACTAACAGGGTTGAAGAGACAAACTCTCCCGTTGGTCGTATTTTCGGTCAGTTTTTTGATTACTGTTTTGTGCTTTGTATTAGTCATGCTTAATCAAAAGCGTGCGCTGAATATGAATTTGGATAGTTTTGCTACTCACCAGACATTGAGCTTGGAAGCCTTTATAGATAATGATGTGGCATATATTGGGTCTGGTGCTAATTTTTTCTACGCAAATGACCCTGAAAATTGGGATAAGTTTGATCGCTTTGCTAAGCAAACCATAGATGATTCAAAGAGTTTAATTGCCTTGCAGTGGATGCAAAAAGTGCCCGCAGACGAGATAGCTGAGCACACGGCGAAAATGAAAGAAAAGTACCCATTCTTTAAGCTGTATACCATTCCTAAGAACCAAGCAAAAACCTATGGCTACATTTTGGATGGTCAGCCAGCTTTCGTTGCTAGCGATATTTTCCCCAATACAGAACCAAACAACAAAGTTCTTGGCTTTTACTCTTCTAGAGAGCGATTTGATCTCGTTCTAGATAATATCAAACAGACACGTAAGGCGAATATTTCAGACAAAGTTCGCTTGATACAAGATGGGCTAGATAAAGACACAAAAAAGAGTGGCATGTTGGTGTATCACCCTGTCTTTGAGGGAGAGAGTGACAACTTACTCGGCGTTGTAATTGGTGTGGTTCGCACCACATACTATTTTGAGAACTTGCTGGCTTCGACGGTTGGGGATATGAATGTTTATGTCCGCGTTAGTGATGTCGGTTTTGAAGCCGAAGATGCACCTGTCTTGTTCGAAACGAAAGGTTATGAGGGTGTGACTGGACAACATATCACCAAGAAAATCACACTCACTAACCGTGAATGGGTTGTCGACTTCAAGATAGACTCATGCATTTCGTTTAATGGTTACCTGGTGTTGGCCGGGATTGCCCTCGTGGGCACGACTATTTCACTGTTGCTTTCTTATATCGTTAAACTGCAAGTCCAAGAAAAAGTACGCCTGTATAAAATGATTGATGAAAGAACGGAAGAACTCCGTTTTCTTGCCAATCATGACAGCCTCACAGAGATTTATAATCGACGAGCCTTTAATAAGGTGCTCGATAAAGCGATACAAGGTGACAAGCCGTTTAGCTTGATTGGATTTGATGTCGATAAATTTAAAGGGATTAATGATCAATTTGGCCACCCGGCTGGTGATGCCTTACTGGTTCATGTAATTCAGTTGATTTCAGGCAGTTTGAAAGAGGGCGATCATGTCTTCCGTATGGGAGGAGATGAGTTTGGTATCATTTCGAGCGTCATTGAACACGACGCACTGGCTCGTTATTTAGAATGCATTTTAGATACGGTGAGCGAGTCTCACTGTGAGCATAAAGGTCAACTATTGAGTTGTACTCTAAGTATCGGTGCTACCATCCGCAGTAAAGAAGACATCGAAGAACTCCTTCAAAAAACCGATAGTATGCTTTACCTAAGTAAGTCAAATGGCCGAAATCGCGTTACAATTGCAGGCTAAATGAGCACTTGATGCAACTAGGGTCGAGTTCTGTATTGGGCTCATGTACAATTTGACAAAATTTTTGACGAGAGAATTAGGCGACGTATGAATCACAATCGAGTGGTATGTTTCGATTTGGAAATGTGCTGTTGGAGCGAAGACGGTGTGGGAACAACAGGCGAGATCATTGAAGTTGGTCTTGCTGAAATTGATCTAGCATCTGGCACTATCGTCAAGCGAGCACAATACTACGTTAAGCCAGAGAAAGATGAAGTCTCTCTGTTCTGCGCCGAGCTAACGGGCATAACACCTCGTAAAATCGAAAAGCAAGGTCGTCCATTAGAATCTGTCATCAAGTCGATGATTAAGAACTTCGGTGGACCAAAAAAAATCTATGCAGCGTGGGGACGTGACGACCTTATCTTACACAAAGAGTGTATTGAGAAAGGCATCGAACCTCCGTTTAGCGAGTTCTTGAATATCGCCACGCTTTATCGAGTTCAGAATCGATTGAAAGAAAAACGTATTGGTCACCGTGCTGCTCAAGAAGCGAAAAACATTGAGTGGGAAGGTCGTCAGCACTCTGGTTATGTTGACGCTTATAACTTGGCAAAGCTTGCGCTGACTATGTTGTAATCGTTTGTATTTCAGAGAGGCGCTTGGTTAAATACTTAAAGGTTAAACACTTAAAGTTAGCCTGAATCTTGTGAGTTATTAAAATGAAGAGCCACCTACTTATTAGGTGGTTTTTTTGTGCCTGTTATTTGAGGGTAATGACGATCCAAATTGAGGGCAATGACTATTCACGTTAAGGGCAATGACTATCCCAAGAAACCTAATTTCAACAAGTGGTTTATCAATAGTGAATGGCTACATCGCTTATTTTACGAGTGAATAATATTGGTTTGAAATTTAGCTTTTTAATTAATATTAAATCGCAGGTCTCGACCTTGATTGGGTAGGGCTAGGTGGTAGCGTTAGCTCACCCAAAACAAGGAGAATAGGATGAAGAACATTATTAAGTATGGATTGGCACTGGGGGCGCTAAGCGTAAGTGCGTTGGTTTCGGCACAACCCGTTGTATTGATAAATACCTTTTCAGTCGAGCCGGCCCATGAAGCCGCTACATTAACGTATTGGGAAAATGCGCGAGACGTATTGGTGAAGCAACCTGGATATATCTCTACCAAATTGCACCGCTCTTTAAGCTCGGATGCGACATACCGTTTTATTAATGTTGCAGAGTGGGAAAGCAAAAAGCATTTCCATGATGCGATACAGGCGATGAGAAAAGAATTACCACCTTTAAAAATTGAAGGGGTTTCTGCTGACCCTAACTTGTATGAAATTATTCGCGACTAATCAGGAAGCCACCACAATGAAAACAACTCTAGGAACCTTTTTAGCTATTTTTAGCTTTCTATTTTCAGCCATTCTTTTTTCAACCCATGCCCACGCAGCGGCATACGGCGTGTCAGTGGCTTGGAAAACCGATGACGCCCAAGCCGTATTTGAGGCAATGCCTCATCAGAAAAAAGCATTTGCCAACCTGATTGATGCGGGCTTGGTACACGATATGTTCGTATCACAAAGCTTTATTGGGGATAAAAAGTTTCCGATGATTAAGTTTGTGATTGAAGCGGACAGTGAACAGCACGTTCGAGAGTTGATTGGTAACCTACCATTCCAATTTAAAGAGCTTGTCGAGGTGACTGAAATCAGAGACATCGGTAATAAGTGGTTAAACACTGACGTCGCTTTCAAAAACTACGCAGTCGAACTCGCTTGGACAGAGCCTGAGAATCAATTCATTGTCGATGAGATTATCAGCCAAGATTTACAAATGGTTGTCGATTGGAGCGCTCAAGGCGTGATTACTTCTGCTTACTTAAAACATCAAGAAATAGCTCAAGAGAAGCCAAACCAAAAAGCGATGATCAGACCCATTTACTCAATGGCAATATTGGCTAAAAACGAAGAACAAGCTCGCGGAGTTGCCAGTCAGTTGAATGCAGTAAAGTTAGGCTTCGCTGAAGTTATGATTAGTGAACTTGGATTCAAACTGGAACTATAATTTCGCTAGAACAGAATTGTGACCTCGTTTTCAGATTGCGTAACGACGAGGTCTTAATATAGGACCATGACAAGTTTAGAGTTAAACTTGGCTATGTTCATAGGTGAGTGAGTTTTCGTGACTGGCTCACCTTGTTGTTATTTTATCTTGTTACTTGCTGAGCTTATATTTGGCTTAATTATTGACTAAACTTATTACTCTTCTTTTCCATGTATGGTTTGGTATTAGCTCGACCAAATAAACACCTTTTTGATGACCTTTTATTTATGAACGCCTCGCCGAAATGAACGCCAATAGCCCTGATAAGATCACCTTAGACGCTTCGGGTATCGAATTGAATAACAATACTCTCATTAATTCGAGCTCTAACAAGCAGGTCACCTTGTCTTCATCCGAAAGTTTGATCCTTGAACATTTGGTGATGAATAGCCCGAAAGCGATTGGCCGAGACTTCCTTCTTGAACGTTGCTGGCCTGGGCGGGTGGTGACAGGAAGCTCGCTAAACGTAGCGATAAAGAACATTCGTACAGCGTTGAATGAACTGAACTGTGAGTGCAAAATTTTAACGGTTCAGAAGCAAGGGTACAGTTTTAGCAGACCTCAACAGCTTGGTGGTTATCTATCAACACCCATTTCTGCTATTCAAACTCAAGTAGCTCAAGTTAATGTTCCTAATGAAACCGTTGAGCTAGAGGTTTTTAATACTGACAGTGATCGCAGTGATGACAGTAAAAGCGAGTCTGTATTACCCCAACAACGGGAACTTCATAAACAGCGAAGGGTTAAGAGTTTTCTCACTCGTCACCAATCTCGTATCGTAGGGATGGTCGTCAGCGCGCTTCTTCTCGTGCTGTTTTATCAGTTCGTTTTTTTTATGGATAAAACGAGCTATCGTGGCATGGATGTTTATCACGACAGTTTGAATTTTGATCAAGAATTATTAACCGAACTCAATACCGTCTCAGAACTCGGTGTTGATTCGCTTTATCTGCATCGCATCGGAGTTGGGTGCCAGAATATCCAAGCCGTCGCATTGATAAACGGGCGCTGGAAAGAGATGAGTCACCAGTTTAAATCTTTGTCTTGCGATGACGATAATGACGATGAGCGAGGGTGAGTGATATGAATCGTAAGTTTTGGATGCCTATCTTACTCACGTTTTTTGTGATTCTAAATGTAGGCTTAATTTCTGGGCTCGCAACCAAAAGTACTTATAAATTTTCCGCAGAATACCCGATGGTAGGCTGGGAAAAAATATCACTTCGATTGGAAAATGGTCGAGTCAAAATGCAGTACATTGGTTACGATATCGATGGGAATATCGCTCAAACTAAGCAGATGTTTGGCGTGTTCTTGCGCTGGGGGAATCATTACTACTTTTATCAATTGGATCAAGATCAGGCCCAAGATAAGCAGACATTCAATATCAAGCACTTATACATTCAACAAACACAAGGCAAGCGCAGTGTGTTGGTATCAAATCAGCGCGGCCTTTATGTCACTAAGAAGGGCACGCCGTTAGAGCTCAAAGGCATCATGCATGGCGACCGTTTACGTTGATCCAGTCACTTAACGTGAGTATCGAGCCTTTGGTTAGCTTTTACCGATGACGTTCAGCTTAGTTTTGATAAAGTCACTGTGGTCAACGTAGAGCAGTTCTGCGGTTTTACGGATCACTGAATCTTCAAGTGGGTCAATCTCTCCATCCGCATGCGCGACTTCCCACATAGCTTTGATTAATTCTATGCGAACCGGCTGCGAAAGCTCTCGCAGTTGAGAAGTGAAATCGTACAGAGAAACAGATTGTTCAACTTGAGGCTCAGCTTGTGTTAATAAAGCTTTTGATTCTTCTTCGGTTATGTTCAGTAAACGCTGAAGTAAGTGCAGTTTGGCTTGTTGCTCTGATTCGTTGATCGCGTGGTCTGCACCAGCGACTTCGCATAACAAGCTGGCGATGGCTAAGTTAGGTGAGGCAGTGGGCGTTTTGCCTAAATCAGAGCCGTCAACTAATTGTTTAAATAACGAGGTAAGTGAGTTAAACATAAGAGCGTTCCAGTTATGGTGAATATTATTACTATTGGGCCTACGGAGTGTGATCGCAAGCGTCTTTACTTAAAACTGACATTACGAAGAGGTCAGCAATAAGGAACACTTGTTTAGGGCGTGTTGACCTTTCGCGGTTAAACTTTGTTCGAGATAAAAGCGTTTTAATCGCGGCGAGGGGGAAGTAGCCTAGTCATT
>NZ_JBFSTC010000071.1:0-28642 GCF_041466605.1 Vibrio sp. 10N.247.310.17
TTCTTCTTGAAGATAAAAGCGGCTTTCCCCGGAAAGCCGCGATGAACCTTAAAAAAGCCAGCATTTACATGCTGGCTTTTTGTTCGACAACTCAGAATACATAGATGTTACGGATAGATAACTATTACGGATTGTCTCGCTTACACCAGTCACCCGAAAGTATTTCTTTATTAGCCGTTAGATCAAGCTGATACAAATATACCCATGCTAGTCCAAATATAGTCTCTATTTGTTCGCGACGATACTCAACAGGAACATCTTCTAGCCGATCGAGCGAAGCCAAAACTTCATCGTTAATGATATAGACCTCGCCAACGACATTTTTCTTTCCAGAAATCATCGCCGGATAGGCACCTAAATCAAAAAGAGCATACTCCTCAGGGGTGTCAAACCTTCCTAAGCACTCACACTGCTGCAAATAGTGGTGGTTGGACTGACCTTGCCTCAAGGTTCCATAAACAAAAACAAGTTGCTGCATAACCCCTCCTCAGCATTCGTCATCCGCTAATCAATCACGACTCAAGTGTTACTCGAATTCAAATTGATAGAGAAGATCCACGGCACTGTCTAGCCCCGATACGGCTTCAACATAGAGATCCTGCATCAATCGATAACGAACAGTAAACTCACCTAACGAGTTAAAGATACCTACGCCATACTTCACCTGTAAACCAGGGAGAATGTAGCCACTGACCGTAACCTGGGAATCATCTCCAGAACCTGCAGTATCCAATTGCAAGTCCTGTACGCCAAAAGCTTCACCAATTTCGCCGACAACCTTGCCGCTCTTCGCCAAGCTTAAGCCAATTAAGGTCGTTGTCATTGAACCATTCGACTCACCATCAATATCTTGACCACGCAAAATATAAGACAACGCATTGGCTTGCGGCATCGCAGGATCAGAATAAATTTCGATGGTCGGCTCTGTCGCCGGGCCTGTCACTCGAATACCAGCTGTCACATCATCCTGAGTATTATCAGGGTTACGTATCGCATTGATCGCTACATATGGCTGATCTGGAGGACCATTCATTAGAATCTTACCTTCTTTGATCAAGAGATCTTGTCCAAAGGATTGGTAAGTACCATCGACGATATTTACCTCACCTGTGATAAAAGGACCTTGATCTTTTTGAGCCACGTTAAGCTTGCCGACCAAATCACCTTCAAGACCAAAAGCAGACAGTTTAAAGTCATCGCCAATGGAGATATTAATATTGGTCATCACATTGAATGGAATCGTGTCTTCGCTCTCTGGCTCAAGATCTTTATTCAAGATAACTTGATCAGAAGAGACGCCGATCGCTGACGGTGGTAAGTCTTCGACAACGATACGTCCCCACGGTAATGCGATATCACCAGTGATTTTCGCCAATTCCGGTGTGACATCAATAGTCATATCAGGCACGACCTTCACCTTAACCATAGGCGGGATATCAACCATCAACTCGTCGGCAAACACTCTGACATTAGAGTGCCATGCTTTAAGATCCTGCCAATCCCCCGAGCCTTCGATATCAAGGTGACCATCGGGTGTTTCAACATTGGCATCTAACTTCGCGCTGTAGCCGTCAAAATCGAGGTCAATACGACCATCTTTAATATCGACTGGTGTGACATCGCCTTTGACTTGAATACCATCAACAGAGAATTGACCAAAGACTTGAGGATGCATCAAAGAGCCTTTTACCTGTAGTTCACTCTCAAGAACGGCCTTCAACAGGCTGTATTCGCCGAGGATTGGCTGTAAGAAGTCCAGATGGAAAGTTGTCAGCTTAATTGCCGCATCGACCATTTTGTCTTCTGCGAGAATGTCTGGTAACGACACCGAGCCAGACAGGTCACCATTGTCGGAAACATCCAGCTTAAAATCGGCATCCAATTTGTTATCTTTCAGCTGGGCATTCAATGCAATACTTTCCCAACCCAGTGTAATTGGCTCACCAACTTGTTGAACAACCTGACCTTTCGGCATATCAACGCTTACCGTAACCTCAGGCTCACCTTGTTCAGACCACTTAGCATGAGCGGTCGCATTGACTAAGCCCTGCAATTGCGTCTCTTTAGGCACAAAGGCTTTAATCTGCTCGAAATCGAATTGATTGATGGCCACCTTGGCCTCACCCGATTTACCGACACGAACGTCTTCATCCAAACACACACTCGAACCAGATTGCTTCCAACAGTGCGCTTGAACATCGGCAAACTGTTTATCGACATCCGCCTTTATCGCGACAGGTTGATCTAATACCCAAGGACCTTGCTGAGTGGTTATTTTGACGCGGTCTAACGACCCATCCCAAATAATAGAAGGCTTTTGAATCAACTCTCCAGAGATGGCCAAACTTGTCGACACGATGTCGGATATCACATCAAGTGTCACTGTGTGTTTCTTCTCACCACCACTCACCGTGAGATCAATACTTTCCACGTTTTGATCTTGATAGGTTAAGTTCTTAGCTTTGAGTACAAGATCGGCTTGGGCTTCAGGTAATGGCAGAGGAACCAAAGAGCCATTAAGCGACAAGGATTCTAGTGTTGCTTCGTTATTCCAATCGACCTTATCAACATTTAAAGCAAGATCGACTTCAGGCTCTTTCGTTGGGCCGCTAAGTTGGATGCTACCGATCACTCTACCTTTCAGCTCAGGACTACTTTTTGCAAGCTCAGGGAAGAAGATCTCAACGCCCATGTCCCACTGCTTATCAAGTTGCCCCTGTGCCTTAATCGAGTTAACACCATGAGCCAAACTCAAACCGCTGGTTTTCAGCTTTGGTTCACCGCTCGCGCTGCGATCCGACGCTGACAACTGACCTTCGATATCCAGAGGGTACTCTCGCAAGATCCCTTCAATATCCAGTTTAGGCAATTCAATCGCCCAACCGCCCGCTTCCGTCAACTCACCCGAGGTGACGATGCTTCCGCTAATGTTGCCCTCGGCTTCAGGCCACTGCAGACCCGGTTGAATATCTTTGAGTGTCACATCAGCTTGCCAATTAACGAGACTCTTCCAGTTCGCTTTAACGACACCGTTAAGCTCACCGCCTAGCGTGTTGAGCTTTAGACGCTCGAGCTCAATCTGTTCCGTTGTGCCTTTGCCCTGTAGATCGATGACTAACTCAGGGATTTCCTTACCATCGGCTTCACCTTTAAGTAGAACATTAAAACCATCTAGTGAGCCATCAGCTTTGAATTGTTCAATTGTCGCTTGGTAATCGCTTTTTCCTGTAAGGGGCCACTGCGCTTGCCCGCCCTCTAAAAGAAGGTCAAATGGTAGAGTTGGCTCTAAGGGTTGAATATCCCCAGACAGCTTTGCCTCAATCAATTCAGAAAACTCGGAATCTAGGTTTAGTTTAGCTACGCTACCTTGCGCTTTCAGGGATAGCTTCTGCCCAGCAAGGTCGGTTTCTTTCACTAACGCATCCAAAGACAGCTCTAACGGGTAATCACCTTTAAGCTCAACCTTCGTCGTTAGATTTGCGCTTACTTGTGGCATATCGAGTTCGAGAGTTGAAACATCAACCGTGTGTTTACCCGCGCGTGCCTCTAGTCCAAGGTGATTAACAACGATTGGTGTTTCTTGTTCTAAGGTGAAACGGTTAAGATCAAAACGCTCAAGTACAACCTGCAAAGGAATTAAGACTTCAGGTAACTCGATAGCCGTTTTGGTGGAAGCCTCTGGTTCTACCGTTTCGGTTTGCGGTTCTTCTGTCGATTCAGCAAGCTTAATTTTTAGGTCATTGAACAAGGTTGGCGATACCGTCAGCGTTTCTCCCTGCATGCTCAGAGCCGTTGAGAACAGACCCCATTCGATTCCATGACCCAAGATATTCAGTTTGATATCAGATAAAGCGATGCGATTGATCACTATTGGTAATGGTGTTTTCACTGATGTTAGGGGCGGAGTCGGTTCTACTTCTTCTGTAGAGGGGGGAGGCAGTTCAGTAAATGCGAAGTCCAACCCTTGAATCGCTAAACGATCAACACACAGCTTAGGATCAAGCAAACAACGAGGGTTAATAGCCAAGTTCAGCTTTTGAACCTTGGTGTCGATATGCAGGCTGTCATCTTTAAACTGAACATTATTAAGCGTAAAGCTTGGGAACAGGGCTCCTTTAGTACTTTCCACTTTAAGTTGTGGTAATGCTTTTTCAGCGCCCCACAACACGGTGTTCAACCCTGGATTGGTGAACAAAACAAAACCGAGCAGGGCTATCAACAATAGCAAAATAGACGTCAATGAGATCGACGTCCATTTCAGGCACTTGCCCATCACTTTGATCATAATTCAGGTCCTAAACTAAAGTGCAGTTGGAACTCATCGCCTTTCTTCGCATTTAGGCCCCAAGCAAAATCTAGACTCACTGGACCAACGGGGGACGCCCAACGCACCCCAACACCGGTGCCGTGCTTCCACTCTGGCTTGTCATTAAATGCATCACCAATATCGTAGAATGCAGCGCCCCACCAGTTTCCAACCAAGCGGTATTGGTATTCAAACGAACTGGTTGCGATAAATTTTGCACCCGTTAGAGCGCCACTTTCATCGCGCGGAGAGATCGACTCATAGCCATAACCACGAATACTGTTATCACCACCGGCAAAGAATCTTAGGGAAGGAGATAGCTTCTCAAACTCGTCGGCAAAGTTACCGCCAAATTGAAGCCGAGTTAGGCCTCGGTGGTTATCGCCAATGCTTCGAATCCAAGCGGTTTGGCCTTGAAAACGAACAACCTTAGTTTCGGATAACAAGGTATCATCGGCCGCTTCAAACATAATGGTTTGTTTATCGCCCCACATCGGCATCGAACCACCTCGCGTTCGAGTTCGTGAGAAAGAGAAACCCGGCAAAACAAACTGTGCCAAGTCATCTTGTAAACCTTGTTCATAGTTTTCGACCAAGTATCGAATGAACACCGTGCGTTGCCAGCCATTGTCCAGACGCCA
Source organism: Vibrio sp. 10N.247.310.17 (assembly GCF_041466605.1). Lineage (NCBI taxonomy): Bacteria > Pseudomonadati > Pseudomonadota > Gammaproteobacteria > Vibrionales > Vibrionaceae > Vibrio > Vibrio sp. 10N.247.310.17. Next base: position 4,948 of record NZ_JBFSTC010000071.1, read on the forward strand.
ATATCTTTCTAAGGCAAGGTTTGATTCCAAACTCTTGGTATCACGATTATCCAAATTTTTCATACCGTACTTAACTTGGTAGTAGTCATTAAGTACGTCATCCAATGGGATTTTATAAGCTGCCGTGATCGTCTGCTCAGGCTTGGAGATCGACAAGCTACTATTGAAGCTATGGCCTCTGTCATTAACCCAAGGTTTTTTCCATTTAAGAGTGCCTTTCACACCAAGGTCTGTTGAGACACCGATACCCGTTTCAATTTGGTTACGAGCTTGCGGAGCAAGGCTAACCTTCATCGGGATTTCTCGGCCTTCGCCTAACTGGCTTAAATCTGGCTCAACAAATACCGAGGAGAACCAATCTGTATTCGACAAGTTTTGGTTGTACTCGCCGACTTTGGTAATTGAGTAAGGTTCGCCATCTTCAAACGGCTTGAGAGATTGAACTTTGTCATCTTCAATTTGACTGCCCGTCACTGTAGTTGTGCCAAAGTGGTAGCGTATACCACTGTTATAATGAAGGCGGACATAAGCACGGTTTAATTCAGGGGCGACTTCTAGCTTGCTAAGATCATACGACCCATCGAAGTAGCCTTTCGCTAATCCAAGGTTGCGGATCGATGATTTCAAAGAGTCATAATTGCCATGATTCAGAATCGAACCTTTAGACAACTTACTCTTAGCTATTAAAGCCAAAAAATCAGGATCATCTTTGGCTTCACCAGTCAGAACGATATCTGAAGTATAAATAACAACAGGCTCTCCCGGCTCAACCGTAACGGTCATTTCGGTATCATCTTCGGGGTGAGAAAATGTGATATTAGGGTGGTAGTAACCTAACGCATTCAGGGCTTCTTTTATCATAGACTCCAAGCGAGATTGGAACCTTAATGAAACCGAGTACTCTTCTTCAGGAATCGCACTCAGATAAGCATCAACATTATCCTCAAGCGCTCCATTAAGCCCTTTAATTTCAAGGGAAACATCAGCGAAAGCGAGCGTCGATGACAATAGAGTGCCAATCAGAACTGGTAAAGTTTTTCTTATCATGCTTAATTGGTGAAGAAGTTATCAATACGTTAATAAATGAAAAGAAATAATACCGCTAAAAAGACATTGAGTCTGTAATAAATCTTGGAATAACACGGTCTAATTTAAAGACTTAATCAATATGAACCAGCCGTTAATATGAACCTACAGTTAATATAAACCTGGATCTAATGTTAACTTACGCGGTAAACGTATGCGAAAAGGAATATAACATGCTAAACAAACAACAACTGGTTTCCGCAGCAACCGCATTACCGGGAAATTCAGACCCAATCCGAATCACTGAGCGCCATTTTGTCAATCAAACTGACTTGCTCGATGCTCCTATGGGTTCCCAACAAGAAGTCCTACTTGGTATGGGATGCTTTTGGGGAGCTGAGCGTTTGTTTTGGCAACTTGATGGGGTTATTTCCACATCCGTTGGCTACGCTGGTGGATACACAGTCAATCCCACTTATGAGCAGGTATGCAGCGGACAAACCGGTCATACCGAAGTCGTTCGTGTCATTTTTGATAGCGAACAAACATCTTTAGCTCGAATACTTGAGACCTTTTGGGAGCGCCATAACCCAACCCAAGGTATGCGCCAAGGCAACGACTTAGGGACTCAGTACCGTTCCGCGATATACACATTCAGCGAACAGCAACAAGCCGTCGCCGAGCACTCTAAACGTGAATATCAACGAGCAATGACTGAATCATTAGGCAACGAGATCACGACGGAAGTTCTGCCTGCTGGAAAATATTTTTTCGCAGAAACCTACCACCAACAATACCTAGCCAAAAATCCTAACGGTTACTGTGGGTTGGGCGGTACGGGTGTCTGCTTCCCTCCGCAATAATATGTGTTAGGCATACAAACTAGAACAACACCCATTAAAAAAGGGCTTCCGCTAGGAAGCCCTTTTTCATTGGAAATCTATTTGACGCAATGCAAATCTATAACAGTCAGTTACACCGGCAGCGCAGCAATGGTGCCGTTAACTTCTTTAAAAATAGTGAGCTTTTGTTTGTCTGAAACTTCAGGAAGAAGCACTTTGCCTTGGTCGAAGCGAAACTCTCCGATACCCTCAATAGCAAACTGGCCTTTGAATAGGACTTTAACGAAACGTGCCACCTGATGTGGACGATAAGTAGAAAATTTTCTTAACATAATACAACCTCAATTCCATTTGAGTACTACAGTCACGTACCTGAACACCAACGTATTCAAAGCACATTCAATCGCTAATTCCTTTAGCAAACAGCAAGATAATCTATTGTTCATCTCGATATTGATGCATTATACCTTTTGGTAACAAGCCTGCAACTTATTTCTACGTCGTACGATAAAAAAGTTAAAGAGGCATTTTTCAAATTTCATATTATACTTCCAGAGCAAACCAATAAGCGGAACAAAAATATAATGAAAAACAAAACTCTACTGGCTTTTTTAGCCGCAGCCTCTCCACTCTTCGCCAATGCTCACAACTTATCTGTAGGTGAAACTCTGCCTGCTGTCGATGTTAGCAACTATGGTGAAATCGTACTAAACGACGGAAATACTGGATATCAAGCTTGGGCAACCAACGCTCTTCTAGGTAAAGTTCGCGTCGTTCAAGCAATCGCTGGCCGCAGCAGCTCTAAAGAGCTCAACGCACCACTGATGGCAGCCATCACAGCATCGAAATTCGCAGAAGACAGCTACCAAACCACTACCATCATCAACCAAGATGATGCGATTTGGGGTACTGGGTCTTTTGTTAAATCGTCAGCAGAAAGTAGCAAAGAAGAATTTCCATGGTCTTCTATGGTGCTAGATGAAGACGGCACGGTAGCGTCATCATGGGCTTTAAAAGAAGAAAGCTCTGCGATTATCGTTCAAGACAAGCAAGGTAAAATCTTGTTTGTTAAAGAAGGGGCATTAAACGAATCAGAAGTCACTCAAGTCATCGAGTTGATTAAAGCGAGCCTTTAATAAGATATTCGCGTCTTTTTCGAGACCTGACCAAAGGATATTGTTATATTATAACAGTATCCTTTTTTAATTCTGTGGTTAAACATACTCATGTGGCAAAACACACCTAACAATGTGAAACGCAAAACAGGCTTCTTGCTTGGGCTGATGCTCATGTTAAGCGTGTTAGCGGCAACACATATGGTGGATATTGACCCCGATCACCACACTTCGCATCACTGTGAGCTGTTTTCGATAAATCAGTTCATTACTGCGCACTCACTGCCACAAGTTCCAGAGTTCCATTCAGAATTTACAGCCACTATTACAGAGTCAGTAATTTCGTTACAGCGCCTGTATTTCGCTTATTTAGCACGTTCACCTCCTGTAAATATCGCTTAATTACCACTACTTTTTAATTAACCTTTATTCAGGAAAAAAACATGAAACCTACTATTTTAGCCGTTGTTATCGGCATGACTGTCTCAACGAATGTTCTAGCTAACGAAGAATTCCGCTCTCACGAAGCACACGTGCACGGTAAAGTTGAAGTGAACATCGCTCAAGATGGGCAAGAGCTGCTTGTTGAAGTAACAGCTCCCGGCGCTGATGTGGTTGGCTTTGAACATGCTCCAGAAACTGCCGAGCAAAAGAAAGTGTTTGAACAAGCGATTGCGCAACTGAACAAGCCAGAAGAACTATTTGGTTTCAACAATGCAAGCTGTACTTTGAAGTTCAAGTCAGTGACGAACACCCTAGAAGACGATCATGATGACCATGCAGGCCATGACCACGCTGAAGGCGAACATGACGACCACGAAGGTCATGACCACGCTGAGCACGATCATGACGACCACAAAGACCATGACCACGCGGAACACGATCATGACGACCACAAAGGCCATGATCACGCAGAACACGATCATGACGACCACAAAGGCCATGACCATGCTGAACACGACCATGATGACCATGAAGGCCATGACCATGCTGAACACGACCATGAAGGCCATGATCACTCAGAAGGTGGGCACGGTGAGTTCACTGTCGAGTACCATTACCAATGTTCAAACATTGAGAAGCTGGATACCGTTAACACCCAATGGTTCTCTAAATTCGGCAACACCAAGTCTATGACTGTGAACCTGTTAACTGACAGCGCGCAAATTCAAGAAATACTTAATGCCGAGCGTATTAGTTTTCAATTCTAATCACGATTAGATTGAATTAAACGCAGATAAACAGCCAAGTAACGACCTGCTTACTTGGCTGTGCAAATCGGTGTGTTCTGGGAATTTATTTTTCTAATAGCTGTCCAGTAAATACACCGCTTTAATCATTGGAGCTAATATGTCTTTTGACAGTTCATCACTTGTGGTCAAACTCGAAAATATCAGCTTTCGTTGGAAGCCTGAATTATCCCCAACGCTAGAGATCCCCTCACTGCATATCCAAGCCCAAGAGCACCTTTTCATCAAAGGGCCTAGTGGTTGTGGGAAGTCAACATTATTAGGGTTATTGACCGGAATTAACCAAGCAGAGCAAGGTGAAGTTTCTATCCTTGGCCAAGATCTCACACAGCTAACGCCTCGTCAGAGAGACAAGTTCAGAGCCGATCATATTGGCTATATATTCCAACAATTTAATCTGCTTCCTTACTTATCAGTGATCGACAATGTGACGCTTCCTTGCCAGTTTTCAAAGATTCGTAAACAGCAAGTCACTGAAAGTCAGAACAGCCTGCAAGCCACCGCTCAAGAACTATTGCTCAGATTAAAGCTACCGCAAGCCTTAATGAACAAACCTGTTACTGAGCTGAGTATTGGTCAACAGCAACGTGTCGCTGCAGCTCGCGCTTTAATCGGCCAACCAAAGATCATCATTGCCGACGAACCAACATCGGCTTTGGATCATGACAACCGAGAAGCCTTCATCGAATTGTTACTCGAGCAAGCAAATCAAGCCGGGTCTACTCTGATATTTGTCAGTCACGATCCAACATTGGGAAAGCTGTTCACTCGAACCATAGATTTAAAAACCGTTAACCAAGCTAAGGTTGTCGTATGAAAGTAATTACTCACTTAGCCCTAAAAAGCGTACTCAACCGTAAAGCCACCGCTATTCTGACGATTCTCACCGTGGCAGTGTCAGTGATTCTATTACTCGGTGTTGAACGTGTAAGAACCGAAGCAAAGAGCAGTTTTGCTAATACGATTTCAGGTACTGACCTTATTGTTGGTGGCCGCTCTGGTCAGGTAAACCTACTGCTTTATTCGGTATTTAGAATCGGTAATGCGACCAACAACATCGACTGGAAAAGCTATGAAGAATTTAGCCAGCATAATGCCGTAAAGTGGGCGATACCCATCTCATTGGGAGATTCGCACAAAGGCTTCCGTGTTATGGGTACAAACCATAGCTACTTCGAAAACTATCGCTATGGAAGTAAGCAACCACTTACTTTTCAGCAGGGTAAGGAATTTAAACAGCTATTTGATGTTGTGATTGGTGCTGATGTCGCGAAGAAGTTAGATTACAAGATTGGTGATCACATCATTCTGGCGCACGGTATCAGTGATGTCGCCTTCAGTCGCCACGACAACCTGCCCTTCACCATTGTCGGAATACTCGCGCCAACCGGCACACCAGTAGATAAAACGGTGCATGTTTCGTTAGAGGCCATTGAAGCGATTCACGTTGGTTGGGAATCGGGGGCTAACCTCGGGCACACACCGAATGCTGAAGCGCTAAAGCAACGTGACTTCCAACCGAAGCAGATTACCGCGATGATGGTTGGCCTTAAATCGAAGATCCAAACCTTTGCACTGCAACGAGAAATCAATAACTACCGCCAAGAACCTTTGAGCGCCATTATGCCAGGCATTGCGCTTCACGAATTATGGGGAATGATGGCAGTAGCAGAACAAGCACTACTGATTGTTTCAGGGTTTGTTGTAATCGCGGGACTGTTAGGGATGCTGAGTAGTCTACTCACTAGCTTGCAAGAAAGACGTCGAGAGATGGCCATTCTGCGCGCGATGGGAGCAAGGCCTCGTCATGTGTTTGGTTTACTGATCAGTGAAGCAAGTGCCCTAACCTTCCTCGGTATCACATTGGGTGTTGCCGTGTTGTTTGCCCTGATCGCAGTAGTTGCTCCTATTGTGCAACAAAGTTATGGTATCAACATATCGATATCCGCAATCACACCTCATGAGTGGAAACTGCTTATGCTGGTGCAAGTTGCTGGAATCATTATCGGCTTTATTCCCGCTTTCAGGGCTTACCGTCAGTCATTGTCTGATGGCATGACTATTCGAATCTAAAATAGGAACCTACGATGCAACGCAAATTCCTACTGATACTTGGGTTACTTATGTTCCCATTTATCAGCACAGCTCACGCTGAAACCACTCAGACTGACGAATCGGTATTAACACTCGATTGGATTGACTTGATTCCAGAATCAGAGCGAGCACAACTCGACTCATTTGGCATGCCGATGGTTAACCACGACAGCATGGACAAACCTCAACAATCGACACTTGGCGCTGTTCGCCCAGAGCTGAATGGCAGCACAGTCAAAATTCCTGGCTTTGTGATTCCATTGGAAGGCGATGAGAACATGATCACTGAGTTTCTGCTGGTACCGTACTTTGGCGCATGTATCCACGTGCCACCGCCACCACCAAACCAAATCATCTACGTGAAGTTCCCTAAAGGTGCACCAATCCAGCAGTTATGGGATGTGATCTATTTAGTGGGTACGCTGAAAACTGAGTCAATAAGCCATGACTTGGCGCAAACCGGTTATCTTATTGAAGGTACTGCGATTGAAGAATATGACGACATGTAGTCATTAGAAGGGTGGCTCAAGGATGAGCTGCCGTCACTGAACGAGTGAGATCATTCAATAACAGTTTAATAACGATTATTTTATTCTAAATTACGCGATGTAATTAGATAAGTACGCTAGAACAGCGACATAAGTAGCGAGTAATAACCCTATACTAAGCTGTTTCTTCAGCTTGTTATCATTGACTTGATTCATAACTCCTCCTTGAGAATTACAACAAATTTAACATTTTATTATCATTAGCAAAAGTAAAATTTTGTTGAAACCTTCAACTCTGCACGCAAAATCTAGCCACCAATAAGATAAAGAGTTACATTTTAGACAGTTATACCAATCACAATAAGTAAGTGTTCAGAAATAGCGTAGGAAAAAGGCTTGAGAACAAGGAAGCTCTTTTCAATAAATAGTTTTGATAAGTAGTTATTCTACAATCAAAAATTCTAAAGCTGTTATCGAGCGTTTTAACAAGCTAGGGCGAGCAATTAATTACTGCGATTGGTGTTGGGTCGTCTCCTTACGGTACTCTTATGTCAGAAACTAAACAGCCAGTGATCATTGAGCATGCTAGCGATACACAGCAAAAGCATGAGAAAAAGCCTCATATTGCCGACAGTGCAAGCAGAATGCTGCACATCGCACAAAGCTTCGGCCTCGACTCTTTAATTAGTCATAGTACAAAGCCAAACGATAAAGCTGAGAGTACGCTTATCGAACGGGCACTATTACGAGAGAAAAAACGTAGAGAGCTTCGCCAAAAGAACCTAGAACAGATTCTAAAGTTGGCACACTCTTCATGTAAGGATGAAGCGGCTGGAGACCCTGATCAGGACTGGCTATACCGTTTCTTCGATATGGCACAAGAGATCCACAATACATCGATGCAGAGGCTATGGGCTCAAGTACTGAAACGAGAAGTAACCAACCCAGGCTCGACGTCGATGAAGGCGCTTCAGATCTTAAAAGACATGACACCAAAAGAAGCGCTCACCCTGCAAAGAGCCGCGTCACTGGGTTGTAGCTTTGGTAGTGATAACAGCAGAAAACTATTACTCGGCTTTAAATCCCATGCTGGAATCTTCAGCTTTGGCAAAAGGGACACCACCAACACCATCAACCTTGGTGGACACAACCTGCCCTACTCTAGTTTGCTCCACTTGATTGAACTCGGGATTATTTTAGGAACAGAATTAGAATCTGGAGAGATTGATTTCGACCCAGCCCTACACCTGACTTATCAAGGTAAGAGCATGTCACTGGCGCCTATTTCAAAAGGGGTTAAACTGGTTTACTACCGATTCAGTCCAACAGGTAATGAGCTGTGCACCTTACTTGGCAACAAACCCAACATGCAGTATTACGATCAACTGATTGCACTATTAAGCCAGAAATTCACGGTTCAGACAGAAGTGAAAAGCAGTGTGAGTTACACCGTCTAGGCACTCGACGGTGCAAAAAATAGACGGTGTAAAAAGTGAGAGTATCGAGAAGAATAAAGAGAATCTAGAGGATAGGTTTCTTGTCTCGGTAAACCAAGGCTGCACTATTTATCGGTCGTGAATAAACAGATAAACAGCTGAGTAGCCTTAGTCATACCAACGATCTCAGTTGGCTAAAATATTACGCTTCTCTAAAGCATCAATACACAATTCCACCAGTTCATCGAGTGTCTTCTCACCCGCAGGTAGATCTATCTCAGGGCTCTGAGGCGCTTCGTAAGCTGAACTGATACCAGTGAAGTTCGGGATCTCTCCCGCTCGTGCTTTCTTATACAGGCCTTTCGGGTCACGCTGCTCACACACCTCAAGTGGTGTGTTCACAAACACCTCAAGAAACTCCCCTTCCGGTAATAAATCACGTACCAACTGTCTCTCCGCTTGATGTGGAGAGATAAACGCTGACAACACGATCAAACCCGCATCCGCCATCAATTTAGCGAGCTCACCAATACGACGAATATTCTCTCGACGGTCTTGCTCTGAGAAGCCAAGGTCGCTACATAACCCATGACGGACATTGTCGCCATCCAATAAGTAAGTATGGTAACCAAGTTGGGCTAAGCGGTTTTCTAATGATCCAGCAACTGTTGATTTCCCAGAACCAGATAATCCAGTGAACCAGAGCACAGCTGGTTTCTGTGATTTCAGATCCGCACGAAATGTTTTATCAATCGAATGTTGATGCCACACAACATTCTCATCTTTTGGTTTGAGTACTGCGGTCATAATTAGTCCTTTAAATAAACAGCATTAAAATGGGAAAAAGTAAGGAATCAGGGTCAGCACCAAGCCCGAATAGACAATCGAGATTGGGATGCCGATACGTAGATAATCCGTGAGATGGTAATTACCTACGCTATAAACAAGTAAATTAGTTTGGTAGCCGTATGGCGAAATAAAACTGGCACTGGCACCAAATAGAACCGCCATAATGAATGGCATAGGGTCAACGCCATAGCCGATAGCCATGCTATAGCCGATTGGGAAAGAGAGTGCTGCGGCCGCATTATTGGTAACCAGTTCTGTTAGAACCAAGGTCATAAAATAGGTCGCGACTAACGCACCAAACACGCCCCAGCCATTAAAGGCTTCCATAAACATCAGCCCCATACGCTCAGACAGCCCAGATGAAATCATCAGTTGAGCAATAGACAGAGCGGAGCCAACGATCACCACAATATCAACCGGAAAACGGCGACGGAGTTCACCCAGTTGCACCACACCAAAGGCCACCAGCAACAGTAAGAAACCAGCCAGCCCTTTGATAATCGGCACGACTTCAGCAAGGGCTAGACCAATCACACTGGCAAAACCGAGCAATACAAACGTCGATTTATCGGCATCAAGCTTGGCACTCGAGTCCAAGTCATTCATCAACACAAACTCTTTGTTGTGTTGCTGGCGCTGTTCTTCAAAGCGTTTACCGGGAACCAAAATCAAGGTATCACCAGCGGTTAGTGTGATGTTTCCAAGACCACCTTCAAGGCGCTCATGGCCACGGCGAATGGCAACCACCACCGCATCGAAGCGATCTCTAAACTGGCTGGTTTTGAGGGTTTTATTACAGAAGCTTGCAGACGAACTCACTACTACTTCAACAAAGCTCTGGCCGTTAAGGTGATGCTGGCCAAACAGGGTCAACCCTTGAATTTCTTGTAGTGTCGCTACGCTTTCAACGTCGCCACAAAACAGCAACCGGTCACGGGCTTGAAGAATAAAATCAGGGTCAATCGAAGCCGTGGTCTTACCGTCGCGAATCACTTCGGCTAAGAACAATTTTCTCAAAGCTCTTAGATTATTTTCGCTAACACTGCGGCCAACTAGTGGTGAGCCCGGCTCCACTCTTGCTTCTAAGAAGTAAGGTAGATCGTCTTGAGATCCATCATCGTAGCTGGGTAAGAAGTAGCTCAGAGGAATGAGGATCAACACACCACCGACCAACACAGCTAAACCGATCAAGGTCGGTGTGAAAAAGTTTAAACTTGGCAAACCCGCATCTTCAACAAAGCTATTGATGATCAAGTTGGTAGAGGTGCCGATCAATGTCAGGGTTCCGCCTAAAATGGCAGCGTATGACAAAGGGATAAGTAACTTAGATGGCGCGTGCTGTTGATTGCGTTTGATCGCACCGATCAAAGAGACAACCACCGCTGTGTTATTAGTAAAAGAAGAAAGTAGCGCTGTGGAAATACCCAACTTCGCAACCACGGTACCTAGCCTACCTTCAGAGATGTTGCGGCTAACCCAGCTGATTAAGCGAGTTTTCTCCAACGCACTTGATGCGAGGATCAGAAGAATTAAAGTCAGTAACGAGGAGTTAGTGAAGTTATTGGCTAGGCTCGACAAGTCGATCATACCAGCCATAAAAGCAATAAAAGCCGCGCCAGCAAAGATAAAGCTTGGCTTAATACGGGTAACGAGCAGGCAAGTAATGATGCCGAGCAAAATCGCTAATACAAATCCTTGTTGCCACATATACCCGTCCTTTATGGCGGAAACAATCGGTTTCCGCCTGATTCAATAAGCTGTTACTTGGTCGTTTATGACTTCAGTAGTTGGCTTAGATCTTTGGCATCCCAATGAGGGAAGTGCTTGCGTACCAATGCGTTGAACTCAAGTTCAAATGCAGAGAAGTTACCGACTTGCTGTTCAACAGAGTCCAAACGGTCTCGAATCAAACCAGCACCAACCGTCACATTAGTCAGGCGGTCGATAACAATGAAACCACCGGTGTCCGCACTCTCACGGTATTTATCCAGCGCGACGGTCTCGTTCAATGACCATTCACACAAACCAATACCATTCAGTGGCAACTCATCAACAGCGTGAGTCGACAGGTTGTTGATATCATATTGATGACGAACCGTTTCAACCTGACCGACGGTTTTCTTACCTGCGATCTTGATGTCGTAAGCTTTACCCGGTTGCAGTGGTTGCTCTGTCATCCACACGATGTCTGCCAATACATGGTTGGTTGATTCAATCTGTGCATTTTCTAGCACAATCAAATCACCACGGCTGATATCGATTTCATCTTCAAGAGTCAGTGTTACCGCCAAACCCGCTTGTGCTGATTCAAGTTCACCATCAAAGGTCACAATGCTTGCCACCTTAGAGGTTTTACCTGAAGGCAACGCCTTGATTTCATCACCGACGCTGACACGACCAGAAGCCACGGTGCCGGCAAAGCCACGGAAATCTAAGTTAGGACGATTGACATACTGCACAGGGAAACGGAATTCGCCCGCAGAACGTTTTTGGTCAATGTCTACGTTCTCTAACACTTCTAATAGCGATGGACCTTCGAACCATGCAAGCTCTTTGCTTGGCGCAGCAACGTTAATACCTTCAAGTGCCGAAACTGGCAGAATCTGAATATTAGTTTCGCCCTCTAGGTTTTCAGCAAACTCTAGGTACTGATCGCGAATCTCCTCAAAACGATCTTGCGAGTACTCGACGAGATCCATTTTGTTGACTGCGACGATGAAATGCTTCAAACCAAGCAGGTTAGAAATAAACGAGTGACGACGTGTTTGATCCAGTACACCCTTACGAGCATCAATCAAGATCACAGCCAGATCACACGTTGAAGCGCCTGTTGCCATATTACGCGTGTACTGCTCATGCCCAGGGGTATCAGCAATAATGAATTTACGTTTTTGAGTCGAGAAGTAGCGATAAGCCACATCGATCGTGATGCCTTGCTCACGCTCAGCCTGTAAACCATCAACAAGCAATGCCAAGTCAGGTTTCTCACCTGTAGTACCCACTCGTTGGCTATCAGAGTGAACCGCTGCTAGCTGATCTTCATAAATCTGTTTTGTATCATGGAGCAAGCGACCGATTAAGGTACTTTTACCGTCATCTACCGAGCCACAAGTTAAAAATCTAAGCATAGATTTATGCTGATGCTGACTTAGATAACCTTCAATCCCTAGTTCAGCCAATTCGGCTTCTACTGCACTATTCATTTTTCTTTCCTTAGATTCTTAGAAATAACCTTGGCGCTTTTTCAGCTCCATAGAGCCCGACTGATCATGGTCAATCGCTCGACCTTGACGCTCACTGGACGTCGCCACCAGCATCTCTTCAATAATGCCTGTTAGCGTATTCGCCTCAGATTCAACGGCTCCGGTTAGTGGGTAACAGCCCAAAGTACGGAAGCGAACGCTTTTTTCTTCAATCACTTCACCTTCTTGCAGTTCCATACGGTCATCATCAACCATGATCAGCATGCCATCACGCTCAACCACAGGACGTTTATCAGATAGGTAAAGCGGAACAATATCGATGCTCTCTAGGTAGATGTATTGCCAGATATCAAGCTCAGTCCAGTTAGATAGTGGGAAGACACGAATGCTTTCGCCCTTATTAACCTGACCGTTGTAGGTGTGCCAAAGCTCTGGACGCTGGTTTTTTGGATCCCATGTATGGTTCTTATCGCGGAAAGAATAAACACGCTCTTTTGCTCGAGATTTTTCTTCATCACGACGCGCACCACCAAAAGCGGCATCGAACCCGTACTTGTTTAACGCCTGCTTAAGGCCTTGAGTTTTCATGATGTCTGTATGCTTAGAAGAGCCATGTACGAATGGGCTACACCCCATCTCAATACCTTCTGGGTTCTTATGTACTAAAAGGTCGAAGCCGTACTTTTTAGCCGTACGATCACGAAACTCAATCATCTCGCGGAATTTCCAATCCGTATCTACATGCAATAGTGGGAATGGAATCTTGCCTGGATAAAACGCTTTGCGAGCTAAATGAAGCATCACAGAAGAATCTTTACCGATGGAGTACATCATCACTGGGTTATCAAACTCAGCAGCAACTTCACGGATAATATGAATACTTTCCGCTTCAAGCTGTTTTAGGTGGGTTAAACGTTCTTGGTCCATTTCAGTGCTTCCTTTAAGGCTCGCAGTACGAGCAATTCATTACTTGGTCTTGCCAAGCAAGGGATTTAACTCATCCACTTGAGTGAATGGGAGTATTGGCACTAGAAGAAAACAGAAGCTTCGTTTTGAGCTATCCTTGCTATTCATCTGCCTGATACGTCCTTGATATAGGCATTATGACGAGCCTCTCATATTACTGGAAATTCTAAAATTTCATTTTTTATTCGAAAAGCTGATAAGGGATGAGATTCATCGATAAATTGGTGAAATGAATGGACTAATATTATCGATATCAGTTGCGCATCGATTGAGCAGCTTTGGGAGGTGTCTTGCAGAACACTATAAAGTAATCGATCTAAGTCACGAATTAACATTCGCTGTAATCATTGTTTCATTCCATTTTGTTACATTACGCAACGAATTTTCTACTAATCCACTTTGGGGCTCCAAAATGAAAGTTGCAATGAAACCTTTGTCATTGGCTGTACTTGCTGGTCTTGGTCTGACTTTAGCTGGCTGCACAACAACACCAGATACCGATGAAGTGATTAAATTACGTGTCGTAGAAACGACGGATATCCATACCAACCTAATGGATTACGACTACTACAAAGACAAGCCGTCGAAAAAAATCGGCTTAGCACGTACTGCAACTCTAGTAAAAGAAGCTCAAAGCGAAGTAACCAACAGCGTATTAGTTGATAACGGTGACTTGCTGCAAGGTAGCCCGATGGGTGACTACATGGCAGACAAAGGCATCGAGGCTGGCGAAGTTCACCCTGCATATAAAGCAATGAACCAACTAAGCTACGACGCTGCAAACCTAGGTAACCACGAATTCAACTACGGTCTTGAGTTCCTAGAAGAATCTATTAACGACGCTGATTTCCCGTACATCAGTGCTAACGTTTACGACGCAGAAACCAAAGAACACTACTTCACGCCATACATCATCAAGACGCACACCTTTGAAGATACTGCTGGCGTAGAACATGAAGTAAAAGTGGGTTACATCGGTTTTGTTCCACCACAAATCATGACGTGGGATAAGAAGAACCTTGAAGGCAAAGTGATCGCTCGCGATATCATTGAGACAGCTAACGAGTTAGTGCCTCAAATGAAAGCGGAAGGCGCTGAAGTAATCGTTGCTATCCCTCACTCAGGCGTATCAACTGACCCGTACAAAAATGGCGAAGAGAACTCAACGTTCTACCTATCTGAAGTAGACGGCATTGATGCAATCGCATTTGGTCACTCTCACGCAGTATTCCCAGGAAAAGGTTTTGATGACATTCAAGGCATCAACAACGAAACGGGCACAATGAACGGCGTTGCGGCTGTAATGCCAGGCCGCTGGGGTAGCCACGTTGGTGTTATGGATCTAACACTTGCACAAAAAGACGGTAAGTGGGAAGTTGTTAAAGGCCAATCAGAAGCACGCCCAATCTACGACAAGGTAGAAAAGAAATCTCTTGCTGCTGCTGATGAAGGCATCGTTTCTGCACTAGAAAAAGACCACGCAGGTACTCGTGAGTTTGTTAACCAACCGATTGGTAAAGCAGACGATGTGATGTACAGCTTCTTGTCTCTAGTACAAGACGATCCAACTGTTCAAATCGTGAACCTTGCGCAAAAAGATTACGTTGAGCAGTTCATCCAAGGTGATCCAGACTTAGATGGCACACCTGTACTTTCAGCAGCTGCACCATTCAAAGCAGGCGGCCGTAAGAATGACCCAGCGAACTTCACTGAAGTTGAATCTGGTCAACTGACATTCCGTAACGCGGCTGACTTATACCTTTACCCGAACACGCTAGTTGCAATGAAGGTAACAGGCCACGAAGTAAAAGAGTGGCTTGAGTGTTCTGCTGGTCAATTCCAACAAATAGATGTTAATTCGACCGCACCACAGCAGTTGGTTGAATGGGACGGCTTCCGCACTTACAACTTTGATGTCATCGATGGCGTTGAGTACCAAATCGATGTTACACAACCAGCAAAATACGATGGTAACTGTAAAGTTATTAATGAAGGCTCTGAGCGTATCGTAGGTCTAACTTACCAAGGTAAGCCAATCGACGTGAAGCAAGACTTCCTGATCGCAACCAACAACTACCGAGCATACAGCAATAAGTTCCCAGGTACGGGTGAAGACTTCATCGCATTTGATGCACCAGATGAGAACCGTACTGTTCTAGCGAACTACATCTCTCGAGTGAGCAAAGAGCAAGGTCAAGTGAGCCCAACGGCTGATAACAACTGGTCATTTGCGCCAATCAAAACGGATAAAAAGCTAGATATCCGCTTTGAAACATCTCCAAGCGACAAAGCGGCAGAGTTCATCAAAGAAAAGGGTCAATACCCGATGAAACGTGTTGCGACTGACGATGTTGGTTTTGCTGTTTACCAGATTGACCTAACTAAATAGATTACCCTGTAATCCATAGTTAACGTTCAAAAAGGCTGAGTTTAACGATTCAGCCTTTTTCTTTTGTTA
Source organism: Vibrio sp. 10N.247.310.17 (assembly GCF_041466605.1). NCBI lineage: Bacteria > Pseudomonadati > Pseudomonadota > Gammaproteobacteria > Vibrionales > Vibrionaceae > Vibrio > Vibrio sp. 10N.247.310.17. The sequence goes on from NZ_JBFSTC010000071.1 coordinate 20,675, forward strand.
TTTATAAACCAAATCCACAGCCCTACTTTTCTCACCGTAAACGCCCGCTAATTCAATACCCAAACAGCGCGACTCAAACCGCCAATAAAATCAAAAACATATAAAAAAGCAGCAATCGCCTGTAAGTTTTTCTCTGCTCCTCCTGTCTATTTAATTTACTACACTCAATGAATGGCCAACAAGCTATTCATCTATAGGATAGATAAGGACATTTGATGAGCACCGTTGAGAGCATTCAAGCATGGTTAAATACAGGAGAGGAATCGCTGCTATGGCTGATGCTTGGCATTATCGCGCTTTCTTACTTGCTTGAAGATCTGGCGATTGTTACAGCTGCAGGTTTAGCAACTCAAGGACTCATGCTTCCTCAATATGCGTTGCTTGCCATTTTCATCGGCATTGCCACAGGTGATATCGGTCTCTATTACCTAGGTAAATCAGGACGTTATTTCCGAGGCGTTCGTTACAAAGCCCTCACCAATCGATACTTTCGTGCACTTCGTACTAAATTACGTCAAAACGCTTTCAGCAGTCTTTTTGTCATCCGCTTTATTCCCGGACTTCGTACCGTCGGTTTTACCTTAAGTGGCTTTTTCGCAATCCCACTGCCTACTTTCTTGTTTGCCGTTATTAGTGCCACTGCGCTCTGGACTGGCATTGTCTTCTCTGCCATCTACTATTTAGGGACATCAGCGTGGCTGCAAGCCTCTGAATATCAATGGATCATCATCCCGTGTGCCATCGCTTTGCTGTTTATCGGCAATCGATTAATGAATAGAACCTACTCTAGAGGATTATCATGAGTTCACCGCAAGATATTCGCATCATTCCAGCACATCAAATCAATGCAGGCATGCCCTTGCTTGAAAAAGATACCGTGCGCAGTGTCTCTCCTTATGAGTTTCTTCCAACGTGGTTCTTCTACACGCCAGTGGTGATTCAAAGCCTGATGCAAGGGTTACGGCACTTTGACTGGGCGCTACCGCTCATCGCCAACCCGAGTATTAAGTTAAGCGGCATGGTAGGCGAATCAAAACACGAGATACTGAGCCTTGCTGGATCATCGAGTCAGCGTTGGATCTCTCCGTTTATCACCTTAACCAAAACGGATCTTAGCAGTAAGAAACAAGCCGAAGATGCGCGCAGCGCACTCATACAGTCGGACCTCGATTTCCCGATTGTGGCCAAACCGGATCTTGGCTGTCGAGGTGTTGGCGTTAAGCTGATCAACACACAAGATCAACTTGAGCAGTATGTTGAGTCTTTCCCAAATAATGCTCGCTTTCTATTGCAAGAAAAGGCGCCTTATCAAGCCGAGGCGGGTGTTTTCTATGTTCGCTACCCAAATAAAAAGCAAGGCGAGATCATCTCGATCACACTCAAGTACGCACCAATGGTGACGGGTGATGGCAGCTCGACACTCAAGCAGTTAATTGAAAATAGCCCGCGTGCCGGGCAGCTTAGTCACCTGTATCTACCGAGACATGAAGATAAATTGGATCAAGTGCTCGCAGAGGGCGAAGAGTTCCAACTCGCGTTTGCAGGTAGCCATAGCCGTGGCTGTATCTTCCGAGACGGCAACCAATACATCACTCAGGCTTTAACCGAACGCTTAGATGAGATATTCGACGACTTCGATGGCTTTCACTTTGGACGACTCGACGTCAAATTCAAGGACATGCACAGCCTAATGAACGGCGAGGACTTCACTATCCTTGAGGTCAATGGCGCAAGCAGTGAGGCCGGGCACATCTGGGATCGCAACACACCGCTGCGAGAGATATTTTCGACGCTACTCCTGCAATACCGCATTCTTTTTGATATTGGCGCTCAACAGAAACAAAGAGGCCACCAGCCTCCTTCTTTTAAGAGCTTATTTAACGCGTGGCAAGAAGAGCGACGTCTTGTTCAACAATATCCGACCACCGATTAACTTTGTACGAGGATCATGAATGAACCCCATAGCCCAACCGAGCGCCCTCACTTCTTTCTCTCCTAGTATCAAGGGAGCGGTAGAGATATTGAATCAGGGTTTAGAGTTTTTGTTAGCGATATCTGACAGCGACTATCTGACACGAGCAAAGCCGCACGTCACAAGTTCTATTGGTGAGCATACCCGTCACACGCTCGATCTTTTTCACGCTTTGATTTTAAAAGAGAACGCGACCGTTGATTACAACACTCGTCGTCGTGGTCACCCCGTCGAATTCGATAGGTCGATTGCGTTGAAAGAGATCCATTACGTGATCAATTGGCTTGAACGGTTAGACCGCAGAGATCTCGAAGCGCCTATCATGATCCAAACCGAAGTTTCGATGGATACACAAGTATTCGCCAGCCTGCCTTCTACGCTAGAAAGAGAAGTCACCTTTGCCGCGCTGCACGCCAATCATCATTACGCGATGATCAAGGTGATCACGACCTTTCTTGATGTCGAAACGTGCAACACCTTTGGTTATGCCCCAACCACCAGCAGCTATTTGAGGGAGCAATAATCATGTGTTCAGTATCTTGGCTGCTTGAAGACAATGGCTATCAGGTCTTCTTTAATCGTGATGAACAAAAGACACGGGCACTGGCGATGCCACCTAAACAATATCGAGTTAACGGCGTCGATATCATCATGCCACTCGACCCAACCGGCGGTGGTAGCTGGATCAGTATCAATGAGTTCGGGCTTTCGTTATGCCTACTCAATAACTATCAAGGCATCGTACCTGTTGGACCTTTGGTCAGCCGTGGTTTGTTACTCAAGAACCTATCATCGAGTCGTAATATCAGTCAGCTCTCTGAAGCATTTCATCAGCTCGACCTGCACTCTTTTGCCCCATTTACCTTGCTGGCTTTTGCGCCGAACTTAACTCAACACCATGGTTTGGTTATCGCCTATATGTGGGATGGCATTCAACAAAAAATAGTCGAAACCGATTCTCCGCTGTTTTCATCCGGTGTTGATTTAGAGCGAGTACAAGCCTACCGACAAGCAAAATACGATCAGCTTATGGCAACGGGTAAGAATCAACAGAACTTACTTCAGTTTCACTCTCACCATCACAGCGAACAACCTCATTTAGCGACCTGTATGCATCGTGAAGACGCGCACACCGTGAGCTTTACACATTTACGCAATGTACACGGCCAAGCCTCGATGTTTTACGCACCCGGCTCGCCTTGTGAACCCATTAAACCATGCCAGATAAATCAACAGCGTTTTACCTTCGATTTATCACCAGCAATCAATCTATAGATGGAGTCCATCATGAGAAAACTATTAACCATGGTCATGCTACTTGTTAGCCCATATGTCTTTGCCGCCGATGAAATCTACACAGGGTTCTTTAGCAGTAAGGCGCTCGATGGCTACGACACTGTGGCTTATTTCACTTCAGGTAAACCTATTGAAGGCAGTAAAAAATTCAGCACCGAGTACAAAGGCGCGGACTGGTATTTCTCTTCTGAAAAGAATCTGACTTTATTTGTTAATAATCCTGAAAAATATGCCCCTCAATATGGTGGTTATTGCGCTTGGGCTGTTTCAGCAAAAAGTGATTTTGCACCCGGAGACCCGAATCAATGGGCGATTGTTGATAACAAGCTTTACCTCAACTACGACCAAGAGATTAAACAGCGTTGGGAACAAGACCGAGCACAACATATTCAAAAAGCCGACACCATTTGGCCGCAACTGATCAAATAAGGGAATAACCATGACATTCACTCCAGCTAAACATATCCCTGCGGCATTTATTGCGTTTGTGTTCATTCAGTCGCTATTTTTTAAGTTCACCGGCTCATACGAAACTGAGCATATCTTTGGCACTTTGGCTACATGGTCTGGCTTGAGTTGGTTCGGTTCATTTGGCGGCTACTTGATTGGGTTTGCTGAATTGATTGCTGCCATTTTGCTGTTTACTCGTTGGCATGGCCTAGGTGCAATCATGAGTGTGGGAATTATGAGTGGTGCGATTTTCTTCCATCTGTTTACACCACTCGGTATTCAAATGCCTGAGTTTAATGCAGCGGGTGAAATTGTCGGTTATGACGGTGGATTACTGCTTGGTATGGCATGCCTAGTGTGGTTATGCGGTGCATTTTTAAGTGCGAAAGATTTCAAGAATCAAGACGGTTTCCTAAACAACTTTAGTCAATAAGGTAGCTTCATTATGATTGATAGTCCTTTTCGTTTACCACGTTACACGCCTTTTGGTTTAGGTGAGTCTGTTGTCGAGTGGGCAACTGGGCTATCTAAGCTAGATAAACTCTATCAAGATAGACCTGATGAGTTATCTAGTTTTGAATTCATGCATCACACCCTGTCGGCATTGAATATCGACTATTCTGTTTCCGCAGGCGCCACTGATAATATTCCTGAGGAAGGACCCGTAGTCATTGTAGCTAACCACCCGCTTGGCGCGATTGAAGGTGTGATCCTTGCTGATCTCGTAGGATCGGTAAGGAAGGATGTGAAGGTGTTAGCGAATGAGTTGCTCAAGCGACTGCCTGAACTGGACGATCTTTTCATCGGGGTCGATGTCTTTAACAGTAAAGAATCGAAACGCACCAACGCCAAAGCCATTCGAGATGCCAATCGTCATTTGGCAGACGGTGGATTGTTGATTGTGTTCCCTGCTGGCGAAGTATCGAGTTACCGTAAAGGGGCAAAAACACTGACAGACATCGAATGGAGCAAATCGGTTGCCAAGTTCGTCAAACGTCATCAGGCAACTACGGTTCCTATCTTTATCAATGGTAAAAACAGCGAGCTTTTCTACCAAGCTGGACGAGTTCATCCACTGCTAAGAACGGCTTTACTTGGGCGTGAACTTCTTAATAAACGAGCGACTACCATCTCTATCTCTATTGGCTCTTCAATCCCATACTCAGAGATAAAATCGTTTGAACAAGAGATGGATATCGTCAACTATCTGCGACTCAATACCTATCTGATGAGTCAACAAGATAGCCCTAGTACGCCAATCCATGCGCCCTCTTTTGACACTCAGGTTATTGCGCCTATTCCATCAGAAGTACTCTCTATAGAAGTCGCGTCACTTCCTCAAGAAATGAGATTACTGGAACAGGGAGATTTTGAGGTGTACTGCACACCGAGCCAGTCGATCCCCAATTTAATGCGCGAGATTGGTCGAGTAAGAGAGGAGAGCTTTAGAGAGGTCGGCGAAGGCAGCGGGCTTGCCTGTGATTTAGATGAGTATGACCTTTACTACCATCAACTGTTTGTGTGGAACAAAGCTAAGGCTGAACTGGTCGGGGCGTACCGACTTGGTATGGTCGACAAGTTGATCGCTGAGCACGGGCTTGATCAACTCTATTCCCGCAGTCTGTTTAACTACAATCAAGAATTCATCGATACCTTAGACAACAGTATCGAGCTTGGGCGTTCCGTAGTGAGCAAGCCTTATCAAAAGAGCCTTAACTCACTATTACTATTGTGGAAAGGTATCGCGGCCTTCGTGTATCGTCACCCTCAATACACTCACCTATTCGGCCCAGTCAGTATCAGTAATGATTACAGTCATAATGCGCGCCTGTTGATTGCGACGACCTTATCGATACATCATTATGACGAAGAAAAAGCAAATCTGGTTTCTCCTTCGTCACCACTTAATACCAGTAATCATGTGTTCTGGCAAAATCACCTGTTATCGTCATTGGCGAGTGTTCCTCTGCTCTCTAAAGTGTTAGCACGTATGGAGCAAGGAAAAGGCCTACCAGTATTACTGCGCCAGTATCTAGGGATGAACGGTAAGTTGGTGTGCTTTAACGTCGACCCATCATTTAATGATGCTCTGGATGGCTTGATTGTGGTTAACCTTAAGAAAGTACCACTGAAAACTCTTGGTAAATACATGGGTAGAGAACTTGCTCAAGATTATCTAGAACAGCACGCTCGACGCTGATTTAGCCCGCTCTGTACCTATACTCAAATAAGTGCGATGATTTCGACACTTATTTGGGTTAGGTTATTTCCATGCACACCTCTTTTATCGAACAACTACAAAGCTTCGACTTCTCTGAAAGTCAGATTGAATCTCTATTAGCCGTCGCGAAACCACTTGAGCTACCAACCAGACACATCCTGATCAATCAAGGTGAAATGGCGAGTTCAATCTACTTTGTACTTGAAGGCTTGTGCCACGCTTGTTATCTCACTGATGACGGCAAGCAATACAGCAAAGAGTTCTACTGGGAACAAGATTGGATCATCGGCTTTGAGAGTTTGATAAAAAACCAAGCGTCCCCTTACCTATTAGAAACGCTCACACCAATTACTATGTTAGAACTGCCAATGAACGCAGTTATCGAGTGGCGCGCATCAAACAACCCTTTGTATTTAAAGTTATTAGAAACTCAGCTGATGCATAAGGAAAACAAAGAACGCTTTATGCTGCTCTATACTCCAGAGCAACGCTATCAACTTTTCTGCGAACATTATCCCGACCTTGAACAGCGCTTGAACGACAATCAAATTGCTGCTTACCTCGGTATAACCGCGATCAGCCTGAGCAGAATCAAAGGTCGAATTAACAATAGTTAATGCCAACAATCATCGCACATAGTACATTCAGAGCATCGATAATCTCTGGATGTAAACATGATCACTTGGCACTCAATTCCCTTCTCTGAACTTTCAACACAGCAGCTTTATCAACTACTTAAATTACGAGTCGATGTGTTCGTCGTTGAACAAAATTGCCCTTATCCAGAACTCGACGGTAAAGATACACTCGCGGGTGTTGAACACTTGCTTGGCTATGCTGATGCAGAGTTAGTGGCGTGTGCACGCTTGTTACCACCAGGAACTTCTTACGACAACACCAGCATCGGTCGAGTGGCGACCAAGCAATCGGCAAGAGGTGATGGTTTAGGCCATCAATTGATAAAAGAAGCGTTAACACGCTGTGAGGCTCTTTGGCCAAGCACAACTATCGATATTGGTGCGCAACAACACCTAGAAGATTTCTATGCGAGCCACGGCTTCAAAACGATCTCTGAGATGTACTTGGAAGACGATATTCCGCACATTGATATGAGATTAGAGAAGTAATGTCGAATATCACTGTCGGTATCCTATTGCTGATTGCAGGTAATTTGTTTGCCTCGCTTTCCGACGTAGCGGTAAAACTGTTGAATGGCGAAGTGCCACCTCTTCAGTATATTTTTTTCCGACAGTTGATATCTCTGCTCATCATCACCCCTTTGTGGCTACAGCAGAAAAAGGAACAACGACGCTTACAGCAAGCCAAAGTGACCATCATACGCGGACAGCTAATACTAATTGGCAGTGGATGTATGGTTGTCGCGATTACCCACTTATCTTTGGCTACCGCCAACGCTGTATTTTATGTCGCGCCCTTATTGATGCTGCCTCTATCTATGTTTCTACTGAAAGAGCAACCAGCACTTGGCAAGGTCATCGCCACCACTATCGGTTTTATTGGTGCATTGATTGTCTTGAGGCCATCGCAATTTCATTGGGCTGCATTGTTTGCATTAGGCACAGCTCTGACGCTCGCACTGTTCAATGTATTGGTAAGAAAGCTTCCGAGTGAGCAAACGGTGATCACTACGCTGTGGTGGACAACGTTATTCTCTATTCCAGCATCATTGGTACTGTGCTTCCTATACTGGCAACCGGTATCGGTGGAGCATTTGGGATACATAGCACTCAGTGCAACGTTAATCTTGAGTTACAACGGCCTTGCGGTTGCTGCCTACCAAAAAGCACACTCTAGCCAAATTGCCTTGGCTGAGTATTCAGGACTGGTGTTTGTCGCGTTAATAGGTGCAATATGGTTTGATGAGATACCAGATACGTTAACCTTTATCGGTATTATGCTCATCATCTTGCCACTCGCCCCTTTCAAGCGACCAAAAAAAAGAGCTAATGCTTAGTAATGCCGATCAGTTAAAGCCAAAGTGATCGGTTGAAGGATCCTTCCGAGCTGT
>NZ_JBFSTC010000072.1:0-9507 GCF_041466605.1 Vibrio sp. 10N.247.310.17
AGCTGATCAGATCGTAGGTTCTTGATTTAGTTCCATTGAATTACGCAACAAAGCCAGTTAACGCTACTTGGAATATCAAAAAGAGGAAATAAAGAACTGAGAACGCTATTTATCCATGCCGCAAGGTCAATTTTATGGAAAGATAAGTCGGTCGAAAAATATTTTGGTTCATGGCTTATTGAGCTTAAGAAGCGAAAATCTTTTAACTTGGCTGTGTGGTGAAAAATTGAAAATACAGGGGCATTTTTTGGAATACTTCCCGATTACTATTTGTTTTCGCTAAGAGCCTAAATTATCGATGAAAAACGCCCCTCTTGAAAGGGGTGTAGATTTGAACACACTGTTTTTACATGAACGCCAAGTTACTCTTATCCAGGAGCACTTTAACTCCAGAATACAGGCTAAAAATGACGAAATTACAGTTAACGGCGATTATCGCTAAAACGCCTCTGTCGGATAGGCGGCACCTGTTCCCAGATGCCTCCCTCCTCAGAACCGTACGTGCAACTTTCACTGCATACGGCTCAAGCCTCCACAAAGGCATCGTTAAGCACCCAGTAACAAAATTACCTTTGCGATACACACTTAAAGCTTTAAAACTGCCCCAATGGCCATTTAATGAATAAGAAACCACGGTTCGCTGTCAGAAGACGCACTGATTTTATTCGAAATCATCATTTGTTTTTCTTCTTTAATAAAGTTCTTCAAGCTATCTCGCAACGGGAGACCAGTTAGAAGTCAGCTCGCTTTCGCGCCAGATATAACCTGTATCTACTTCATTACAAAGTAGCATTCGCTTTTTCTAACCTCCTTTACCTGCATACCTATCGGCAACCTTTACAGGCTGCTTTCCCATAGGGAGATATACAGGCTTGCCCTGTTCCGTATGCCGCATAAAATGTCAACTTAGATGCCCACAATGGTGCGGAGAGTGCAATGACCACGAAAGAGTAATGTCCAATCTCTTCCCGACTCTCGTTGCCTTTTGGCTACAGCGTATTAACCACTTCCGCTGCTTCATCATATAACGCGCCTTAAATGGATTCATTATATTCATCATATTGCCCCCCTAGCACTCACCCGACTTGTGGTTGTCAGGAGGAACGTCCTCTAACGATTCTTCCAGCTCAGTCAACAACCAAGCTTCGTTACATTGTCAGAGCCGCTTCTTTATTCAGGCTCCTAGGGGCATCTGGTAGTACAGATGGTTCACCCTTCGTGGTGAACAACGTTTCATACGACTTCAGGTCGCACGGACATTTCTGAGTTACACGTTTTATTAAATTAATATTTCATGAATTATTTAAGGTCTTGTAAAACCTCTAGCCTAGTGGCCAAATTTACTCACCTACAACACGTTAAAACGAGAATACGGAAAGTCAATAAAAACCCTTATAATATATGGGGTTTTATTAATTCAATTAATATTGAAAGTTATTTTGATAATAAATAATCATTATTATTTTTTTATATTTATCTAGCTGAGCTATAAAAAGACTTCATTTTTAATATATTGACGTCTTTCTAAATGCCTTTTCAAATACTCTGCTCTCAAGGACGTGTCGCGGACAGAGCAGATCGTATGCTCGAGGGCGCAAAGCTCACAGCAAATAAACTTGCTCTATATTATGACATTACACCTAACTACGTAGGGCAACGATCGCCTACGAAATCGGATGATTGGAGTGTTGCACTCCAGGAATCTCGAAAGACCCTCGCTCTGTTGCAGACAAAAATCTCCCATTTACTAGCCACTGGCGATAGCCCTGTCCTATTTGCATCAAATACCTGCTCAGCGAGCTTAGCGACACTGCCCGTTGTTGCATCGACTTTTCCTGACATAAAGGTCCTATGGATCGATGCACACAGTGACTTTAATACCCCTGAAACGACAGAAACCGGTTATCTCGGCGGGATGGTATTGGCTGCTACATGCGGCCTGTGGGATAGCGGTTTTGGCGCGGGAGTTAAACCTAATAATGTTGCTTTAATTGGCGTACATGACATCGATGAAAAAGAACTTAACAACGTTAATAATGCAGGTCTCATGCACTTTCCCCCTTCAACTCTGACGCCAGAGTCAGTCATCAAATTCATTGGTGATTCCAAAGTCTGGGTTCATGTGGATTGGGACGTTATGGACCCGGGGCAGATTTCCGCTGACTTCAAAGTCGAGGGAGGCTTGAAAGTCGCCCAATTATTGGATCTATTCGAGTCACTTCCTAACAACCAAATTATGGGCTTAGAACTTGCTGAGTTCTGTGCAGATAGCCACTCGTCAGTAGCCAATACAGAAGGACTAGATCTCATCATTCAAGCCGTGGATGCGCTATTCAAAAAAAATAAGAGTTTAAGTCATGGAAATCATCAAAACTAACCCTGCGGCTCTTGCGCCTAATGAGCAACATAAAACCTTGTATACACATGCAGAACTGTTGCAAGAACTGAATCAGTTTTCAAACTGGAAGAAGGAAGCGTGGGAAGAATTCAGTAAGAGAGTCAGCGCCCCCTGAGTTCCCTTGCCTGTTTAGCCGCAGAGCGTGGAACTCTAAGACTATCCAAGTGCTGTTTTGTGAGTCGGATGAACACAACACTTACTACCCGTTTTTGCATGGACTGATTGCTTATACGGACATGTTGAATTCCACTCCAGTTAATAAGCGTATGTTCTCGCCATTAGTGGTGTTTTTTTCTCCGGACCTTTCACTTTCAATGGCACCGCACAAGCTTGGTTGGGAAGTCTTAAATTGGACGCATGAGCACGATGTCGCTCAATGGCCTAGGCATATACCTATCGACCCCGAGGCATCTAAATGGACATACTGCTTTAATGGTGTCGAACTGTTTATCAACATGAGCTCAGACAAGCATCAAGTGCTTAGAAATCGGAATCTCGGCTCACGCCTTAATTTTGTGATTAACGCAAGGGAGGTCTTTGACATGGTCGCTAATGGTGAAACGAAAGGTGGCAGGCAGGCTCGAGAGCGTATTCGAAATCGTGTCAAAAAATACAACAACGGAGTGATGCCAACTGAGTTGGGGTTTTATGGAGAAGAAGAAAACCTCGAATGGCGTCAGTATCAGTTGCAAGAAGCTAGTGTGAAACGACCAAGACTGTGTCCCTTCAAATAAAAACTAACGAGAGAACGTAGATGCCTTTATATAACTCAATAACAGAAACTGTTGGATGCACTCCAATTGTCAAACTAAACAATCTTGCTCCAAAGGGAGTCGAGGTTTATGTCAAAGTGGAGTCTTTCAACCCAGCTGGTTCAGTCAAAGATAGGCTTGCACTCTCAATCGTGTTAGACGCTGAAACAAAAGGTTTGCTCAAGAAAGACGACACAATTATTGAATGCACTTCAGGTAATGTTGGAATTGCCTTGGCCATGGTTGCCGCAGCCAGAGGATACAAATTTATCGCCGTAATGGGGGATGGATATTCGCTAGAACGCAGGAAGCTAATTCGCGCTTACGGTGGTGAAGTCATCTTGTTCCCAAGTGAACAAGGTAGTAGCGGCGGTAATCGAATTGCCGACCAGCTTGCAGCTCAGAATGGATGGTTCAGACCCCGCCAGTTCGATAATCCAGCTAACCCTGCTTATCATCGTGAAACGACAGCAAGTGAGATACTCAGTGATTTTTCTGGTAAGCGTTTGGATTACTTTGTCACAGGCTTTGGTACAAGCGGAACTCTTACGGGTATTGGACAGATGCTGAAGGTGGCACGACCGGAGGTTGAAATTGTCGTCCCAGAACCTAAAGGTGCTCAGATCCTCGCAAAGGACCAATGGAAAGTTCACCCCATCCAAGGTTGGACCCCAGATTTCATACCAAGTGTGCTGGATAAGAGTGTGGTGGATAACCTTGTCACTGTTGATGGAAATTTGGGGATCACGACGGCACGTGACTTAGCTCGTCACGAAGGCATTCTTGTTGGTATCTCTGCCGGGGCAACGGTAGCTACAGCTTTAGAAGTGGCTAAATCTGCATCTAAAGGAAGCGTGATATTGGCAATGGCACCAGATACAGGAGAAAGATATTTGTCTACTGAGTTGTTTGATCAACTTGGTAATGAAGAAACGGACCCTTTTATTACAACTTGGAGCGAAGAGTCTATAACAGCTGAATGTAATGCATAGTTCACCCTCTAAATACTGGATTTATGTTAATAGTACACGTGACATGTAAACGCTATCAACGATAATTATCAACGAAAGGAATACTCGTATGGAAAAACGAATTTCATTAAGTGTGTTGGCGTTGGTCATGTTCTGTGTGACCTACTCTGTAAACCTTCAAGCACCTCTTTACAGTGTTTATGCCGAAAACAGTAACATGGGCCCCGCGGCGGTCGCCATCGCCTTTGCTGCCTATGTATTGGGTCTATTGCCTACTCTATTAATGCTAGGGGGTATTTCAAATAAAGTAGGTAGGAAGCAACCCATATTCCTTGCACTATTGTTAAGTGCGGGGGCAACGGCATTGCTCGTCATTCAGCCAAATTGGACCTCGTTATTTGTCGCAAGACTGCTATTGGGTGTTGCTACCGCCTTAACCACAACCTCAGTCTCAGCGTATATATACGACCTTATTGATGAACGAGAACAAAAATTTGGTACGTTGCTAGTGGCCGCGTCTACGTCGTTGGGGTTTGGTAGTGGTGCACTTGCGACAAGTGTGAGCCTAAACGTAGCTGGCATGACAGTGCTGCCATACAGTTACCTCAGTCTATTTCTACTCGTTTCTTTGTTGTTGTTGCTGGTTCGATTGCCGAGCAACCAAACCATAAAACCAAATCTCAAACTCATTACATTGCCTTGCTTCCCCACCAACACGTGGTCGTATGGTTTAGGCATGATGTTAGCTTGGGCTACAACGGGTATGGTCATCGCAATCGTACCAATACTTCTCAATGAGATGGGTTTAAGCGATTGGACTGGCTTAATGGTTTTCCTATCTATTTGCACTGGTTTTTTGACTCAACACATTGCTAAACGCTTGCACCCAAACTCAAGCCTAATATTGGGATGTTTCTTTACGGTATTTGGGTTTAGCCTCATAGCACTTGGCTACTATCATGAATCTATCACGATCATTCTTTTCGGAGCCAGTTGCACTAGCCTTTCAAGTTATGGTTTCACATATATGGCGGGGCTACTTAAGTTTACGAGTAACCATAACATCGACAAGGCAAGCTCTACGGCTGGCATGTACATCTATTCTTATGTCGGATTTTCGATACCTGTAATTACGTCCGGATTCATAGCGCAGCGCTTCGGTAACTGGATGGCGATACTCAGTTTTCTAACACTTCTACTGGCTCTTTGTTTCATTATTGTCGTCGGAAAGTTGATAGAAGGGAAGAAACAAACTCACTTTATGAAAGTTAAGAGCTAGGAAGGCTGAATGTCAGACTCACAGATTTCGCTCATTACAGGAGCAAACAGAGGGATCGGTTTTGAAATTGCAGCAGAACTTGGCAAGCAAGGTCATAAGGTACTGCTTGCTGGTAGAAAAGCAGCAGCAATTAAAGAGGCTGCTGCTAACCTGAACCTCCAAGGTATCGAAGTCTATTGCTTATGTATGGACATTACCGACGACAAATCTATCAAAGAAGCCGTCCATATCGTTGAAACCTTGTTTGGTAAGGTCGATATACTTATAAACAACGCAGCAATAAGGGTTGAAGAATATGGCACACCGCCGTCTGAACAACCACTCATAAAATGGTTTGAAACGTTCAATACAAATTTGTTTGGTACGGTAAACGTAACCCGCAGCTTTTTACCTTTACTCAAGCGCTCAATGAAAGGAAAAATCCTCAATGTATCGAGCTTATTGGGATCGGTGACGTTACATAGTGACACCAAATCATACGCATACACGGATGAATTTAAATCTCTACCAGCGTACAGTGCCTCAAAAAGTGCCCTCAATTCTTGGACTGCTCACCTCGCCTATGAGCTTCGAGATACCTCGATAACGGTAAATAGCATCCATCCCGGCTATACAAAGACCGACTTAAACGATGGCGATGGGATGTTAACCCCAAAAGAAGGAGCCCTCACAGCGATAAAAGTGGCACTTGATGCTGACAGCTTAGTGAGTGGTCAGTTTATTCACATGGAATCCCTTCTTCCCTGGTAGTAAAAGGAATAGTTAAATGCTCGCAACAAAGAAAGTCGCTTTAGTCTCAGATAGTGATAGCCTAGCTGTCGACTATGATATGCCTTATATTCTGGACGCTTTTAAGCGTACTGACGTGGAAGTTGATGTGATATTTTGGGATAGCCCCAACCACGATTGGGCTATGTATGATGTGGTTGTCCTGCGCTCACCGTGGACCTATATGGAGAAAATTGAGCCATTCATTGAATTTTGCCAACAAGTTGAAAATTGTTCAGTACTGCTCAATCCTCTATCGGTGATCAGATGGAACTCAGACAAGAGTTATTTGAAACAACTCGAGAAGCAGGGTGTCCCAATTGTCCCGACAGAAATCATCTACTCAGAAACTGAGATTCAAGCAGCCGTTGCTAATCTTCAAGATAACTACTGGAAAGTTCACGAAGTCGTGATTAAACCAACAGTTGGTGCCTATTCATTCGGTGTCATTCGTCTGTCCATCGAAGATTTAGACAAAATAACTCAGCATGTGCGTTACCTATTAGGACTAGGTAAGGGCGTCATTATTCAACCATACCTACATACGATTGAAGAGCATGGTGAAACGAACATGATTTACTTTGATCATACGTACTCACATGCGATTAAGAAGGAACCTTTGCTCGCACAACGTGGTGAGACTAAAACGCCGGACATGGAATTTCGCAAGCTAAAAGAAGCGAATAGTGAAGAGAAGGCGTTGGCGAAGCGTATATTGAGGTTAGTACAAAGCAATCTTGGTCTTTCTCAACCACTTCTGTACGCGAGATTAGACTTCATTGAAGGTAAAAATGGTCGGCCGCTGCTGCTGGAACTTGAGATAACCGAACCATCACTAAGCCTACCACTTACGCCTGAATGCGTTGATATATTTGTGCAGTCGATTATTGATAAAGCCCCAAAGCCTGTATATATAAAGGATTCTTTGTAACTGCCCTGGTTACCTATAAGCAGTTAATCGGTCTTCGAACATAATTATAAAGCGGTTCAGAACTTGTCGCCATTTGCTTATATGGGCATCGTCCATTGTACGGAGACATCCTGGATCGCTAAGAAGATCGTCTTCCCTGCCACTTCATCCGTTGGGAATAGCTTACTTTTGTTGACGGCTTTCGAGATAAAAAGTGACGGATAAAAATTTAGCCTATGAAGTTTCTGGACAAAAATAAATCAGTACCTTTGCTAAATTAGAAAGTCATGAATAACTACAGGTATGGAAAGTCACTTAATTTGGTGTCCAGTCTTGGCTGTGCAGATCATTGTCTATCTTTACCATCCTGTTTAATGTATTTGCGATAGGCTCATTATGGTCGCATAACACTCGGTAAACACACATAATGAAAGGAATTTATCTATGATATTTAAAGGAATCAGTGCTTTCCCGATCACCCCGATGTCGGATGAACGAATCGACGTGACCGCTTATAGTCAGATTCTTGGCCGTTTAATTAACGCAAGGGTTGATTCTATATGTGCCTTAGGGTCAACAGGTTTATATCCGTATTTAAACGCATCAGAGAAACATAACGCGATTGCTACAGCAGTTGAAATGGCAGGAGAAATTCCTGTCTTGGCTGGCATCGGGTCGCTACGATTAAGGGATGTGCTTGCTAATGCTGAGCAAGCAGAGCAGCTCGGCGTAAAAGGTCTTTTACTCGCGCCTATTTCTTATCATCGGTTATTCGATGAAGAAGTCTATGAACTCTATCGACGTGTATCGGAGAGCGTTTCGGTACCTATCTGTGTATACGACAACCCAGCTGCTACCCATTTTACCTTTAGTCACGAACTCCATGCTGAGATTGCAAAGCTAAAAATGGTGCAGTCAATAAAGTTCCCTGGTGCGCAATTTGAAGATCAGGGTGGATGCCGAGTTCAAGCTCTCAGAAAACTACTGCCAGGCAATGTAACGATTGGAGTTAGTGGTGACGTATTCGCTTCAAATGGCATTCAAGCAGGATGTGACGTTTGGTATTCCGTCCTAGCAGGTTTGTTCCCACTCACCGCTCTATACTTATTTAAGCAAGCCAAAATTTCTTCCCCTGCGCAAGCGAAAGAACTCTCTCTAAGATATGACAGACTGTGGCAATTGTTCTCAGATAATCTCGGTGCCATGAGGGTGATGGTCAGTGCGGCAGAAATATTAGGCTATGCTGAATCCCCATGTTTACCAACCCCTTTGACAGGATTAGATAGTGAATCCAAGCTCATTCTGCAAGAAATTATCTCAGAGTTAGATCTCGCTTAACACTATATGTAGAGTGAAATTTCTTACGGGATTTTTCGACCCAAAATCAAGATGGCAAGCTTTGGACCAAAACCGTGTCAGTGTTTTTACTAATCTAGCTGCCACGGGTAAAATGTGATCTACCCTGTCAGCACGAAGCTGGACACTTCTGAGTTACGAACCATAGAACATCCTGACTTTGCGGATTACTTCTAGTATTACAACCATACGACCACCCTGCATGTTGTTGGCCAAATGCCCTTATCCACTACAGATGGCAATTGCCGACAACAAAAAACTTATACCTAATAAGTCAAAACCTAAAACACCCTCTTTTAGAAGGTAATATCCAGAAACAATACCAATAATAGGTATAACCAAGATATTTAAGTTAGCTGACATCATCAATATACTTCGGCACTTCTGGTAGGTTATTTCATCGAAGAAGACTACCAGTTCATCTCAATATCTATCTGCCTAGGTTTTATCTTGATAACTAACTAATGTATTAAAGTACCTGCCAAGCACTTTATTAAAATCACTAATATAACCACCTACCGAGGTAGGTGGTTTTGAGAGAGAAATCTAAGACTCAGACGTTTGCCGCTAAGGAACAGAGACACACGATGCGTAAAGATAGTCGTCGCTCGGCATAGTGAGCCCAGAGTGACCATTTCTGAGAGATATATTGGCATAGCCCGGACCACGAGACGTTGATGTCCAGTAATTTATCCTGACTGCCCAGCCACGAGCAGTAAACATATTTCCATTTGTGTTGAATAGTCCCCTTAACTCATTCACAGTAGCTAAACGCCAGTTGGTTCGTCCTGCAATACTCTTGGAATTATATGTGTCACACAATGAATCTGCGTTATTCCAATCGAAAATATAGAAATCCCCAGTAGGACCTGAAGTTCCTATTTCTTGTGTAAAACCTTTATTTGTACTGCCTCCTCTACTATCTAGGAACGTTTTGGATGGTGAATTTGTAAACAATTTCCCACTACCAGTATCGAAGATGTCAAGACATGAAGCTCCCGTACTCCTACATGCATAGACCTCCACGTCCACTGTGTTACTGGTGACTCCGTCTAGGAAAGCCTCAACCGTCG
>NZ_JBFSTC010000072.1:9606-28613 GCF_041466605.1 Vibrio sp. 10N.247.310.17
AGCGAGGTGACGATGGCATTGGTCACCTCCACGTCCACTGTGTTACTGGTGACTCCGTCTAGGAAAGCCTCAACCGTCGTGGTGGCGACTGTGTCCCCAGACAATAAACCAGTAGGCGTGACCGTTGCTGTCTGTGGTTCATCCGGTGTCCACGTGACCGAACGGCTGACATCTGATGAGGTCCCATCACTGTAGGTCGCTGTTGCAAGTAACTGTTGTGTTTGACCTTTCGCGACTAAGACCTGTGAAGGCGTGACGGTGAGCGAGGTGACGATGGCATTGGTCACCTCCACGTCCACTGTGTTACTGGTGACTCCATCTTTAGTGGCTGTGATCTTTATAAATCCTAACGCTTTGCCAATTAATTGTCCCGGTTCTACAAAATATCCAATGTTCTTGTTATTAGAGCGCCAAATGCTTAAATCAGTTAGCACCTTTGAAGAGTGATCAGAATAATAACCTACTGCGACGAAAGCTTTTTTGTTCCCCTTCCTCATCGTTAATTTACTTGTTCCCCGAATTCCTGATGAGGAGACGCTAATATCGATCCGTTCTAATGTTATTGCTGGTTTTACATCAACCTCTTCTGACAATTCTAAATTACAACCTGCCAAGAAGAGTATAATTAATATATAAAGGGAGATAATTTTATTCATGGCTATAGCTAGTATGGTTATAAATTAAAAATGATTCTTATAAATTCGATTAATAGCAGAGGAAATGACAATCATTTAAGATAATTAATCAATTATTTAACATAAAGCAATGATTTTATATTTTTAATTAATTATCTTTATTTATAAATATAATCATGAATAAACCCTGTATTTCGCTTTCAAATAGTACTAACTTTAGCGTTTAAAATTGGCAGATAATTAATTAAAAATAAATAATAAAAATCCCCCCCCATACAGTATTGATAGTGTTAACGTATTTTAACTAAAGAGAAAGAACTAAGCTGAGCTCAGCTGCAAGGAGATTATCAACAATGGTTTATCAATGGGCAGTATTTCGTCATCAGCATCCTATTTTCGGGGGAGGATGTGAACTATTTGTTGTCCTGCTCGCTTTTTTATCAATAGCCTTACCTCTAATATGTGAAGAAAGCTTATTAATACTAGGAATATCTTTAGGACTTGCCATCATCTGCTTTACTCTATTTTTACTTTTTGCCCAAAGTGACAAGATCCGAAGGTCTATGCCTAGCTAGAAAAATGCTATTAAGTCCTTAAAAAACTAGGAGCTCTTCCCTCGTTTGCTTGGGTTTTCAGCATATCTATCTAAGTGACTACTCACCGCCTATTGGGCGATGCTTCTTATTTCGTTAGCCATTGCTCGATAGTATCAAGACTTACGCAGCTTCCATAAGCAGAGACGATTATCCAACCGCCTTTAATTCTAGAAGGCCTTTATCACGGATATTAAGGGCGGCGTTTAAGTCACGATTTATGTCTGTAGTGCCGCCTGATGGACAATCCCACTTGCAAACCGATAAGGGCATTTCTTCCACTTTATGACCGCAACAACAGCACGTTTAGAGCTTGCATCCCACTGATTTAGTTTAACTAGATATTTGCCTTGCTCTTTTAGTTTGTACTCCAACTTAAAGACAAAACTATGCCATGAGGCGTCCGCTATGTGTTTCGCCAGTTTGCGGCTTTTCATCATGTTTGTTGATTTCAATGTCTCAATTATCACCGCTTGGTTTTCGTCAACGAGAGTTCGAGAAAGCTTATGTTGAAAATCAGCACGAGCGTTAGCCACTTTTTCGTGGCATTTGGCAACGAGCAATCTAGTTTTTGCTCGATTGGCACTGCCTTTTGCTTTTCTAGATAGCTGACGCTGCTTTCGTCTGAGATTCTTCTCAGCACGTTTTACAAATCTTGGGTTAGCTGTCTTTCTACCGTTCGATTCAATAGCAAAATGAAATAGACCTAGATCAATACCAGTTACCTTGCTTAACGTAATGCTCTTAACCTTGCCTACAATCTCACGGTGATTATTCGCCTCTACAGGCTTTATTTTCGGGAGTTTGATGCACCATCAAAGACTTTTACACCAACACAGTGATAGCTCGATTGCTTACCGTGTCTACGTTTGAATGTGGGTACTTGGCTTTCAACTTCGGATTAAAGAAGTTATCAAAGGCTTGGTGACGATTGAGTACAGATTGCTGCAAGACGGTTGAATCATCTTGCTTCAACCAGTGGTATTTACGCGATTTCTTGGCAACTGCAAGTAGTGGCTTGATGTCCTTTTTAGGATTCAGTAAGTTTTGAAAAAATCACCACTCCAAGACAAAGTTACTTGGTAGTTACAATACGCATAATCGCCTGGTGCTCACAAAGAGCAAAAGCGTTGCTCGTATAACAAACCCGAACCGATTGAATGCCGAAAACGACTGGAATATCGAAACAAAATTCAGACCTATTGATGGCCTTACCTTATGAGGGTTTGATGCCGTCGCGCATCAGCCGACCTTAATCGTTATACAGACAAGAGAGTAAACCTTTGGCCGACGCGCGATGCTCGGAGGTTGTTTCTGTCGTCTTTTCCGTTTTCTTCGCATAGGCGTCGTCTTCTCGCATTTGTTTAATGGTGGTAGCACAGTCACACACTCTGATACTCACCCCTCCCCCCGGTGCCTTTAGTATTAAGAAGTCGATTGAATTCACCCAAATCACGTGCCTGGATATGTCAGAGGAAACCGTAGAACGTATTTTCATGTGACCCTCTAAACGCCAAAACGCACATCAAAACAAAACCCTGAGCACTTAAACGTCCCCTCCTCCGTTTGCACGAATCGCAACGCTGGAAACACAGACCCGTAAGTGGTGTACAGAATAATGTGATCCGCTCGCTCGTGAAGAAACCATTCACCAAAGCCAGCGCCATTTAATTCAATGAAAAAGTCACGGATTTCATGGAAAGCAAAACGACGCGACACCAATTGCGGAAACTGCTGCTTGATAGCTTCAACGAACCCTTGGCCTTTTAACGACGCGATATCAGCCTGTTGCTCTGGCGACTGACGACGACTGAACATTTTTAAACGCTGGATTTTGGAAACCCAATCAGACTTTCTTTTCGCCTCATCACGACACTTTTTGACTTGATAGCGCAACTTCAAGACCGCCAAAGATCTAGAGACATCATTTTTTGGTGAGCTTTCGTGCCCAGCGGCGAAACGCTGGTCGCTGAACTTTGATTTAGAGAGAGTTAGGCTTGAGTGTCGTTGTACCATGAGGAGTTTCCTTTCTGTTTGAGTATCACTTTTATGGAGCCGCTTGGCTGTCCGGCAAACGTTCTTGGTTCTCAAGGACAAGGGCGCGAAGCGTTCATATACCCTTGTCATTGGGGTTCAGAACGATCACGGTTAACAGCCTGTGAGCCCATCAAATGATGTGAGTCGAAAGGGAAATAGGCACATAAGACAATAAGCCTTTACTCGAACTTAATTAAAGTCAGTGAAAGGAGTGAGGAAGCGCAAGCGTTCTGGCCACGCCTTCGAAATAGGACGTTCTTCATCTCAAAGCCAGCCTCAGACAATTCTAGAGGGGTGATGAGGCTACCTTTTGCTCCGGTAAAGTGATTAGCTAAACAAACGAGGTCTTCCACGATCACCTTGCTTGGTCCGTTGCCATTGTTGGATCACTTTTTCATCAATCCAAAATGTCAGCCGACCCACGATTGCAGGGGTTGGGGTGTAGATTTAACCACACTGTATTTACATTAATATCAAATTTCTCTTTTACAGGGGTCCTGTCACCCCCAAAATACAGGCTAAAAATAACAATAATCTAAACTTTCTTATCTTGCTATCGCTTCAATTAATGCCAACCCACCACCTAATCGCAAAATTTTTGATTTAAAAGACTAGTAAAATCAAAGAAATGTCATTCTCAATACTCGATTGGACTCACTTGTAAGGAAAACATAATTGATAGTTAATTTATTAGTATTCGGTCTGCATTAAGAGTTAGGTGGAGCCTCGTTTAACTGATTTTAATCAAAGGTAGTAATATATGTACACAAGGACAAGAATACTGTTCTATTTGAGTTGTTTTTTTCTCTCCTTTAATGCTAGAGCGATCGATTTATCAAATAGTTACGTGACATTTTATGAGGGACCACAATTGAGTGATCAAGCATTTCTCTACCCTATACTTAGAGAGAAAGATACTCGGGAGCTCACCTATCTTGATGACCTCATTTTAGATTCTCTGAGAGGTGGGAAGTTGGGTTATCAATATTTTGATTCCGGTGGAACGAGCGCAACTTGTCAGGGGTCCAGAGGTGGTTTCATACCAATAGGCAAGAAAACCACCGTAAGAAATCTTAGAGTCCCGTCTTGCTACAACAGCTTAATCATGCGTACGCGCTTATGTCTTTATGACAAGGACAACAAGTATATTGGAGGAAATTGTACAGACTCTTACTATGGCCATACTTTTAATCCTTTAACAGAGAAGCCTAGTGACTATAGGTACAAGAAAAATGGGACGTTTGAGGGATGTGAGTTGAACCCGGTAAAAGTAAAGCTAAGTGACATCTATGAGGATTCGGCTTTAGCCCCTGAGGCAATACATACGTACTTTCCTATTGGAACTTGTCGCGCGGTGCATTTAGAAAGTCCTGACTATAAAAGTTTTACCTCGATTCTCTCTCAGATGCATCCTAAAATATATAAGCGCTTAGGACCTAAGTGCACAGTTCTAGAAACTGAACCAGTGTCTCTAGCCCATACTAATGGGACAGTTATTCATCCTAGTATCAAACCTACAAAAGTAGGTTGCTTATAATTTTTTGCTATGTGTAGTGGTCAACTGAAATTGGCCACGGTTTTAGAGGGTACCCAAGACAATCTCTCTGATTCATTAGGTGTGAGGCCACCATTATAGTGATGTGGCCTCAATTGGCTGTAATAGCCAATGATGTATTGGATAATTTATTGTTGAGCCTCAGAAAAGCTACGATAACCTACTGTTGGGATCCACTCCGTCTTTAAGCTTCTAAAGAAACGTTCCATTGGAGCATTCTCCCAGCAATTTCCTCGTCGAGATAAACTTTGTTTTATCTGAAAACGCCACAGTAACTGACGATATTTTCTACTCATCTAGTGACTATCTTGCTCGCTGTGGAATGTAGCCCCTTTAGGCTTTCCTATACTGATGTCTCGGTAATTGACAGCTAATCGAACCAAGCGTTTTCATTAGCTTTGTTGCTAGATAACGGCTCAGAGCTACGCCTTGATTTATCACCAGATCAGCAATAGTTCTCGCTCCCGAAGAGCCATTGCTTACCGCTGCGGTCCTCACCTCGCTTGCGGTCACCCCCTCATAAATTCCGTTGTGGAAGGTCATTAATGGCGACGGCAACATACAGCGATAACACTTCATACGATGTAAGCGATTCCTTGACGTGGACGTCGAATGAGCTGAGCACGGCAACGATGACACCTACTGGCTGGTTGTCAGGGGTTGCGGTTGGCAGCACGACAGTCACGACAGCTGAAGATGGAGGTATCACCACTCACACAATCGACGTGAATGTGTTCACATGTAGAGTTACTGGATCTTCATGTCTTGAGAGCTTCGATACTGGGAGTAGGAAGATGTTTATCAACTCACCATCAAAAATATTCCTAAATAGCCTCGGCGGAGAAAATATTGGTTTTACAAAAAAAAGGAGTTAAAAGGGTTATTTAATACATACGGTAATATGTTTATCGTGCGAGTCTAGGCGCTCAGGATAAATTACTGGTCAGGGACGAATCGAGGTCCTGGTTTGAGTGTAAGACTCAAAAATGGCAGCGAAGGAACCAGTATGCCAGCGCCCCCTGCGTCTCAGACCCTTCACGGTTGAACCCTCGCGCTTGTGATTCTAGCCCTAAACCACCGACTAAAGTAGGGGGTTCTTTGTATAGTTTTGATGTCTTCCCAACCTCGCCCCTTTTTTCATCCCAGTCTTCATAGCAACTAGAATCAATAGCTCTAGGGTGACCACGTTCCAAGAAAGCGGCGCAATCTCGCGTCATAAGCACCGCCTCCAGCTCCCCGTATTTGTTTGAGTAAGATCGGGAGCACTTATCTCTACGCACGTTTTTGTCTTGCATGAGACCTCGACTTGCTTTGCTCTGAGGCTGATACAAGTATAATCCGGACAAATGAGCCAACCTAAATGTTCAGGCGTCCTAAGTGAGAATTTCGGAGTTTTTCCTGGCGTTTTGCTTTTAGTTAGCGAACCCACGTAGACTTACCCACATCCATGAATTGGGCTGCTTCAATGACCGATTCAAAAAATTAAATTTTTATTTAATTACCTATAATTAAATAATTAAACCATAGAAAAAACTCTAACATTCCATTCAATTTATTTGGGAAGATAACTCCTTTAAAACCTAAAACATTGGTTTCGCTCTCCAGTTAAATAGAGGGGGAATTTAACTATGAAATTATTAATTACTCTTCATAAGGTTGGAAAATTTTGGGGGGTAACCCTAGGCCGTGGGATTAAAAGCTAGCTCCCAGATTCGCTTGATAGAGTGCACCTCTCTTGCAAAGGGCTCGTTATAGTGAGCCTTACCAGCGCAGCACGTTCGCGAAGTGAGCTTAAACGACCAACATGATAAAAGCGGCAAAAACTGCCTTATGGTTATTAATTTTTTGGAGTTTACGATGCGGTTAATGATTTCAGCTGTGGTGGTGGTTTACATAGGCTATTTCTTTCCAAGTTATGTCCTGCTTGATTACTACCTGAGCATTACCCGAGAGTGGGCATTAAATCCGACTTTGGATCGAGCACTCTACTCTGCTTTCGCCTACTATTTTCTACCTGTTATCGCTTTTTTCGTGCTATTTGTTAGTGCTCGGCGAGATAAGCATTGGAAGCAGTACTTAACCTCTTGGCCCAGAAACGTATGTACATGGGGTGAAGGCGCGTTGATATTGATTGGGGTGATTTCATTAAATTCCGTATCAAATTATCTTCAATATATTATTTTTGATTGGTTTTCCCCGGGATCTTGGCAGGCCCAATCCTACAATTTTACCCCTTTATTTTCGGCCTCTGATGGAGTAATTGATTGGTCGAGTGTGTTGCGAAGCGCTCTAGACGGTGTGCTCATTTCTCCCGTGATAGAGGAGCTCCTGTTTCGTTATTTGTTGTTTGTTATTTTCAGGTCCATTTTTGGGGTTACTAACGCCGCATTACTCTCAAGCTTAATATTTGCTTCAATACACCAGTGGGCGCTGGACGCATTTATGTCTGGGGCGTTTCTATGTTGGGTCTTTGAGCGATATCGCCGCCTAGGAGTAGTCATTGTCATTCATGCTTGCCATAACCTGTTTATTTTACTTTATGATCTTGTCTATTATTTAAGCACTCAGCTTCACTTTAACCCTTGGGAGGCGGTTGATATTAGTATTATTGCGTTGCAAGTGGGGTATCTAGTGATTTTTTCACTATTTATTGATTATCAGCGTAGAGGGTTTAAGGAGAGGTAAGGTTTATACGGGGCGGTCTACTTTACGCCTTTATTTTAAATTCACTTGGTTGAGTTTTAGCGTGCTTTGGTTGTCAGCCACTTTTCTCCTCCATCATAAAAGTGAAATGAACGCTACGCGATTTTCACAATGAAAACAGTGCTGCCAAGAGGGAGTAAGGAAAGGATATTTAAAAGTTAGTGAGTGGTCTAAGCAAGCAATTGTCTTGCCTAGCTTCTCCGTTCCCTTCAAATCTCATTTTTAATTATAGTTAAATAATAAGTGTTTTTTTACCCAATCCTATAGCTTTGTTGATTCATCAAAAACCTATGGTTAAATAATATGCGAAAAATAATTGAAACTCAGTCAGCCCCTAAAGCTATTGGCCCATACTCTCAAGGGGTGATTTCTGGAGGGCTAATTTTCACTTCCGGACAGCTACCGCTTCACTCACAATCAGGCTTGATGGTTAAATCCTGCCTTGAAAAACAAACGACTCAATGCCTAGAGAACATGAGAGCCATTTTGCTACATGCGAATACTGATGTGTCAGACGTAGTGAAAACAACCGTTTATCTTACCGATATGGTGAGCTTTTCAATTGTGAATGAAATTTATAATGATTTTTTCATTAAACATGGTGCCAATTATTTTCCCGCAAGAACCTGTATCGAAGTGTCAAAACTCCCTCTCAATGCCATGATTGAGATAGAGGCCGTTGCTGTCGCACCTTAGCCGTTAACGTTTCGTAATTTTTTAGCTCCAGGGTGCCTATGTCGTAATTGTCATCAACAGCGCGAAAAATCCGAATGAGAGCATATTTGGTACGCTTAACTACTGAGCAAATTGATTCCTTAAAATCAAACTTAGATAGTACCTTCTATTGGTTTCAAGAAGGTACTGTGCTCAACTTCCTTGCGATAGCAAAATTAAAGAGCATGTTGTAGAACTACTAAAACATCGAAAATAAGACACCTAACAAGGCCATCTATACCTCAGGAGGAAAAATGGAAAAGGTCATCCGAGAACTGGCTAAAGAAGTAGGTCGAGTTATTCAAAAACCAGAAATGAAAACTGACTTTGTAATCAAAGGTCTCGGCATACGAAGAGGTGAAGAGGCGTTAATCTATCGTATTCCCTCTCATTCTAAAAAAGCGTCTTTCTATGAAAAAGGAGTGACTCTCTCTGAATTCCAGTTCGCTTACGTACATTTAAAAGAATCGGGTTATTTTACGAGAGCTTGGTTTAATAAAAACCTCTCTGCTTGTGCAAAAGAAGGGGCGTGCAATTTTACAACAATAGGCGGGGTTTTTAGCATTTTAGGTGTGGCAGAATACACCTCAAAGGCGACCTATCAATTAAAGGCATAACAAACTGTTTAGTGTAACTCCCAACGCTTTGCATTTCTCTCCACTAAACTTACTAGACTCAAGTGATTCAATAGTATCACTTGAGTCTTCTGTTGGAGTCCTTCTCATGAAAGTCGAGCTTATTACTTCCCTTAAGCGTCAAGCGACCAAAACCCTCACAGACCTAGCCAGTGCTGTTCACCGAACATGGGACCCCCTCTACGTATCTGGTTGATGTGGACACCAGTTTATGCAAAACCGTTTGGCTATTCTCGAAGGGCTTGCTGGCGGTGAACTCGCAATCTCAAAGGCAAAGCACTGGGTCCTGATGAAGCAAGGAAAAATGTCAAAATGGCTGAAGGGATTTGGAGTGAGCCCGCGTTATCGACTCTCAATAATTCGCGGAATACATTGCCCTTGAAAACCTGCTCGCTGCCAAACAACTCGTTCAAAACATCTTCGAAAGAGTCGAACGCCTCAGCTAATTTCCCGAGTCTGGGCGGGGCGTCTTCCTCCTGATCTTAAACACCTCAATTCTCGTGAATTCGTGGTTAATCCTTGCCGTGTTTTTTACCAAGCTAAAGGTGTGCATCTTTAGTTCAGCTGAACTAACCGTTGAACTAAAAACGTCTCAAGACGCTCTTGAAGTACTCGACCGTGATCAGTTTACCTTAATGAACGACCCCACGGCTATACGGCTGAGACGGGAAAAATTATCGTTATAAAACAAGGCAAAGTGACGTTTTCTGTTGAGGCCCAGAGGCTCATCAGCCCGTTATTAACTATCACGAACACCACCGCTGAAAATGTGTTGCTCACTTAATGAGACGGAGCGGAACAATACGAAAAGCGATTGCTTAAAGTGATAGAAGGCTTAACTTGGCGACACAAACGGTAAGTATTTTAGTTCTTCCCCAAGTTTGGATTTTAAAAAACTCAATTATACCGTTAATGAGATGAAATATAATGTGGTGCGGTCTTACGCAAAAAGCATTCAAGCGCTAGAGTAGAATGCCCCGATGGACGGACATTATGCAAATTTTCGACAACAAGATGGTGCGAGAAAAATGACAGTGTTGGTAGACAATATGACCGTTATTGCAAGGATTTAGCAAAGCTAACCGTCCCCGAATTAACTGCGCTCACCAAGGAGCATGGGGAGTTCTATTCATACTTCCCAACGCTTCATTTCTTTTGGACGTCGAGTAAAATTGCGCCAGAAATCACCACGCAATCCGCCGGCGCTTCAGAGTTTCTGTCTATCACTTGGTTCTCAAGAATTTCAAACATCCATAAGAGCCATTCTTCTCTGGCCATCTGTGTACGGAACATTCAAGTTCCGTCGGCAACGCTATCGAAAGGCCGAGGGCTGGCTCGGCTTTTCAATGTCTTTATTAACGATGTTTACTGGGGCTCCAAGGTTTCGCCAGAGCGATGAAAACGCTGGAAATTTACTTCTTTCTAGGGCCACTCTGTATGAGCCTCAGCGATCCGAGGGATTTGGTTTCCATGAATTGACCCATTGCCGCCCAATGGGCAATGGTTTGGGACGGGGTCAGTCCAGAGCTTTTGGCGGCTCTGAGTGCTTGTTTGAACAACACTTGATCGATATAGACACTCACTTTCATCACTAATCCTTCTTGTTCATGCTTACTTTATTTAAATTTACTCGGAACCCAAGATTTTGCCGCTAGAGTTTATTTTAAAACCGTCCTAATAGGGCTCGATCGGCAAATAACCACGCCCCTCAGCGCTCGGGTTGCTCGTCCTTGACCGTGATTTGAATCTTTTGGATGGGTAATTTTAAAATTAATAAGGCTAGACGCCGTCAAAAACGGGCAGCGCTTCGAACAGGACTAGTACGTTGATAACGATGATGCTCACACCGTAGATAAACACACCAACCAACACCAACTCTCCTCCAGGCACTTGGTAAGCCTTCGATTTTTTCTGATCTTCTTCACTCTCTTCAAGGTTGTTAAACGCTGGTCTTTGTAGTCTCGATTTCCTTACTAACAATGCCGGTACGATACATGCCCAAATCGCAGCGGCAGACGCTGCATAACCAATTGCGCTAAGAAAACCAAAAGGAAAAAGAAGAGAAAAAATAAGAGGCGGAATAAATGTAACCGCCCAGGTCTTGGTTCTTCCTTTGGAGGTAGCATCAAATTGAAAAAGATCGGCCAAAAAATCAAACACACCCAACCCTACCCCAATAAAACTCGACAAAATGGCCGCCGCTGAAAAAGCACTAATGACATTTGATAGGGTTTCTTCAGCCAACACTGCTTTTAAGCTGATGAGTAAGATGTCTATATTTCCACCTTCTGCAATTATAGGGCCGAAGCTAATTCTTGGTAAATTACCATAGATACTTAATAGCCAAATGGTGTAGATAAAGAACGCCATGAGCGTTCCGCCTACAATCGCCCTTTGTGCGAGCCTTTCATCAAGGTAGTAGTCTCGCAGAGTGGAGACGCTGTGCTGGTATCCAAATGAAGTTAAAGCAATAGGGAAAAACCCCCATACGTATTGCGCATACTCAAACTTTAAGTGAGCAGTATCCAACAAAGTAACAAGATTAACATTAAACCAAAGGCCAGCAGTCCCAAAAATAAAGCTGATAATCATAAATAGCATCAACACCATGGAAATGCGGTCAACTGTTTTTGTTGAATGCCAAACTAGTCCAGAAAAGATAAGCACAAAAAGGATAGAAGCTAGTTTAGGGGAAAGGCCAAAGTACTCCTTAATGATCAGTCCAGATGAAGTGATGTAAGCGTACAGTAAAATCCCTCCCACAAAGTAGATCATTAAGTTATTAAAAAAATTAACCTCTTTTCCTAACAAATCTTTTGTGATGGAAGAAAAAGACGACCTGTATGGATAATCTTTTAAAACTTCGAGTAACAGACAACCACTGGTTGTCATAATGAGCATAGTGAAGAGCAAAGCCATTAAAGCACCGATGGTCCAGACCCCAGCCCCTGCAGCGGGAAGTCCAAGCATACCAGCGCCGACGCAAATACAAGCGACAATACAGGCTCCTCCAATCATTGAAGGCGGGGTTGTGCTCCTTACCTGTTTCATACTAGACATAAATAAATACCTTTCTTTTCTTTAGTTCAATTGCTCTTTTAGACTGCTCCCCTTACAAGCTAGGAGGCACAAAAAAGCGCTAGAACCTAGAATCTAGAACTTAATTTTAGGAATGACATATTAATTAAATTCTAAATTAGCCTAATATTTCTACCTAGTTAACCTAACTAAAAAATATTGTTTCGATGTTGAGTGCAGAAGGTGTCAAAATCGGGGGGGATTTAAGGTTCGTCAGAGAATGCGTGAAGCTGGTTAATGAGTAATCAGCCAGGTTCGCATCGATATAAACATGCAAAATTGGAGAGGCTAGACGCGATGATCTTACTTAGATTGGGTCTGGTTCGAAGTAGACCTACTTAAGCCGACGCGTTGTGGAATGGTCTTTATCAGATAAGCCTGATGCCACAATTTCAGGCAAGGAAAGATATGAGCTATTACTTGATGAGTTACTACAATCGGCCTCGGCCTCAGCACGCAACTCATGGGCTGTCGCCAGTAAATGCCGAAAATAGGCTTAAATCAGTGTCCGAAATGTTGACCACTTACACTTAACAGAATAACGTCTATCTTTTGGGGGGTCAGCGTGGTTTTTGTCTACGAGAGTTCGAGAGAGTTTGTGTTGAAAATCAGCGCGAGCGTTAGCGACTTTTTCATCGCATTTAGCTAATAGCAATCTAGCTTTACGAGATAACTACTTCTGCTTACGTCTGAGGTTCTTCTCAGCACGCTTTATAAATCTGGGGTTAGCTGTCTTTCTGCCGTTCGATTCAATAGTAAAGTGAGACAGACCAAGATCAATACCTGTCACCTTACTCACTGTATGAAGCAAACTAGGCGCTTCCACTCCATCATCAACAAGGATAGATGCGTAGAACTTACCTGTTTTACTCAACCTGACAGTAATACTTTTAACTTTACCTACAATTTCACGGTGAATGTTCGCCTCTACAGGTTTCATTTTCGGAAGCTTGCGGTACATATGCGACTTTAAATGTAGAGCTTTGTGGTTCGCACAACGCCAAACTGAGCTATTAAAAACTCAGATTGCTCTTACGTTGGGTAAATGCGTGCCTTAGTTGCTCTTAACACTCAAAATCCTTAACTGTATTCATGAACAGTCGTATATCAACTGCTTCGGGCTGTCTATCTTAAAGTGCTATCGCACTTTCGCCTTATCTCCCCGCCCTCAGAGCTGGCGAGGGTTTACGGCGTGATTGCTAAAAAATCAATTACTCCCAGGACTGTGAAAATTCTTGATCTTTAAAGGCAGCAGCGAGGCCTGTGACTTGCTGTAATCGTAGAACTTCATCTTTATCCATTCCCAATTCGTAACAAATTTTATGATTTGCCCATCCCATCTCTTTGAGTTGAATAATCAGATCTGCAATCAGTTCAACTTGGTGTGAGCCACGCGCCAGGTTATGGCGAACAGAAGTCGATATGCAATTTTCTTCAGGCAAATTAAGGACCACCGCGGGGATGTACCCCGTTAGGGTTTGCAGCTCTGGGTGGTTCAATAATAATTGATAACGATGAAACCCATCGATGACAACGTATTTTTTGACCGAAGTATTCAAACGATTAACCAAAATAGGCATAGTTAAACCATTTTTCTCCATCGACGTTTTTAGGAGTTTGCTTTCTGGAGGCGCCATTTTATTTGGGTTGTATTGATTAGCTTCTATTTCATCAAGTGGGATCATTTCAACATGACAAGCTGGCGGTAAATCAGGAATAAGCTCGATGAGTACTTTGGCTGCTTTATTGTAAATTGCGACCTTATCAATGACTTGTTTGTCCGTGTTATTGATAGATTTCAACGGCTTCTTGGTGCGATGCTGATAAGCTAGAGTAGGTTCACTTTCCATTCGTATCACTCTTCTTCTCCATAGAGGGCATGGTATTGTTTTGCTAAGGACTTGTTGTACCCAAAAGAGAGTCCTCGGCACCAATAGTCATTTTTAATCAGTACTTTACAAATTCTTCTCCAACTAGGAACTTGCTTCCTAGATTCCAATTTACTCTCTGCGTAATCAGGGATGCAGGTCACTCCTTTTTGAGGACCGTTTTTACGCCACCACTGTAAGAACTTAAAAATTCGGTCTCGGTAATGTTTTTCTACATGTGGCGGCATGGTTTTCAGAAGGTATTTACTGTATTGCCGGTAGCTAAGCCCCGGTGGTAATTCAAAGCGATAATAACCAAGGATACGCCCCTGACTTTTTGAGTATCGAGCACCAAAGTTACATCCTTCTACTCTGGCAACTAATTTTTGCCAGGTATCAGGTTCTAATATTTGATATAGCCACAGCCCTTTTCTTTGCTCATCGCCAAAAGGTTGGCAAAGCCGCTGCTGTGAAAGAGGGACGCCGGCCTTATGCATTAAGTCGTAAATACGGTTGTAATCCCAACTAAAGCGGTAATTCGCAACCCAAATATCTTTAGTTTTCCAATCGTATAAGGGATAAGCCATATACACATTTGGCTGCATTTTAGTCGTCCAATATTTATCTGAAAATTTTTTTTTGGACCTATTTTTAATGGTATTGAAGCGATGTAAAGATTCATCAGCACGTATACCGATTAACACAGCGATTGGCTCACCCCTTTCCTTTTGGTACCAATGAGCAAACTTAAAAACAAAGTCTTCAAACTCCATCCCGTTTTGGAAAAAAGGGAATACATCCGGGTTTGAAATCACGCCTTTATGCGGTGGTCGGTCCCTGACCCATTGCGCTTCTTTAGCAGGATCCCAACAAAGCCATTTAGGCTGAAACTGTGAGATTGAATTCCTTAAGCTGAGCGGTAAACAAACCCAATAGGGGTTAATTTCTCCGTCCAGTACCATGCGCTCAATGAAGGCATGAGTTTCATGATACTGAGCTTCAAAGTCCACGATGAGTACATCGACAGGTAATCGACCACGCTTTTTCGCTTCTTGAATAGTCAGATTTAAAAGGACGCCAGAGTCTTTCCCTCCAGAGAAGGAAACATAGAAATGGTTAAAGTTGTCGAAAAGATAGCAAATTCTTTGTCGAGCGCCTTCAAGCACATTGTATTTTTGCTGAATTTTATCTCGAGAGAAATCGCCTTCTCTTCTTTTTTTATTGGCAATCATGATTTCCACAATGTCATTAACTACTCAAATAAAAATAAATAACTTTTGCATTTTTTATAAATTAATTATTAATAATTAATTTATTTATAAGGGCAATATTGAAGAAAAGCTCTTCCGAATTTCAAGCTCGGGAGAGCTTTGAGAGACTAGAAACTAAAGTGAAGATTACCTCTTAAACCAATAATCCAACTGTCATCAGCTTCTGAGTTCTTCGGTAAAGAATAAAGATATTGAACATTAGGAGTTAACGAGAGCGCACCCCAGTTCATTCGGTAATAGATTTCAGAGTTGTAAGAGTCATCAGCTACATTAGCAGAGTTGGGCTTAGCCCAACCCAAGGCGATGCCTAGCATGCCAGGTCCTGCCTCATACCCAGTACCAAACACGACCGAAGATTTGTATAGAGCCTCAGGTCCTTGCGCGACACCGGCTCTGAAAAATGGTATCCATGAGCCGGTTTTATATATGGACGACCAATTTGCGCCATAGTTTTCGCTAGCTTTCTCTTTTCCATCACTGTGCCAAACTGTTAGGTGTGAATTCTTCAAATAAAAATCGTCTTTCGACTCCACCCAACCTATTTCTAGGGACTTAAAATATTGATTATCATTGATGAACTGTTCAACACCATCGAAAGGCTTAGTCGAATCAGCTTTTGCATCAGAGAAACTTGCATAAAAATAATAGTTTTCCGACATCATATGGCGTAGAACGCCGCCGAATGTTGATTCATCTGGGATTGGGATAGAACCGGAACCGGTACTAAACTGTAAGTTAGAAAAACCATAGTAAGGGTTACCCAACTGATAAGTATCAACATAATCAGTTGCATCTAAAAAACCAACCATCATATCAGTAGATTGTTTATTAAAGGTTTGTGTCCAATAAAGATTCGTTAACCTTAAACCTATATCACTAAAAGCTGGTTGGATTACACCAAACCCTCCGACATTCTCCATGACAAATTCAGAGGGCGTACTCTCTGTATAACCGTGCTTATGATCAACCCTCAGCTGCAAAGCTCCGGTATCACTCTCTTTTTGGTAAGCTCGCCAATTCAATGTAATCCGTGCAATACCAGCTGCCGCACTGCTGTCTTTGTTCGGCAAGCTCTCACTGGACGTTAAACCAAAAACATAATAATCCACAGCTCCCTTTAAATCCTGGTCTTCAGCCGCATGAATCAACGTTGGCGTAACAAACACAACCGATCCCACAAGCGTTAGCCAAAAACGCTTAGTCTTTTTCGTAAATGCTACATTCTCAATCATATCAATAACTTCCTTTTTTTTTCATCGAAGTTGTA
The DNA here is from genome assembly GCF_041466605.1 of Vibrio sp. 10N.247.310.17. NCBI lineage: Bacteria > Pseudomonadati > Pseudomonadota > Gammaproteobacteria > Vibrionales > Vibrionaceae > Vibrio > Vibrio sp. 10N.247.310.17. The sequence continues at coordinate 25,963 of NZ_JBFSTC010000072.1, forward strand.
CGACTCAGCTCAACTTTCATTGTTAGTCAGGAGTTATTAAGAGGGATTTGAAAAATGAATACTCGTAATTAATAGGTAATTTAAGCGCTCTCCTTTATCAACCTGTCACAATCATTTATTTAAAATCGAAAACACCTCAATTTTTTATACCAACATCAAAAATTGAGGTATATACTATTTCTTATCCCTACCCGGAGGCAGAAATGGATAATCAAAACACTACAAACACATTTCAAGCGCTTAAAATCGGTGCAGACGCTTACATTCAGCGTCGTAATCAACGTTTACTGGCCAATCATCGCAAAGAGCTGCGTAACTTTACCCGAGCAGAAGCCTCGGCCTACCTTGGCATTGATGCAAAAACGCTTGATCGGTATGTTACCGCCGCTGCGATAGATCCCCGTCGTCATGAAGACTCACAATGGTCGATCGATATCGCGGAAATGTACAAGGTACGTAACTTACTACCAGATAATCTACGTAAAGACGCTAAGTTCATACGCAGTGAGCAGCAAAAGGCGCAAGTGATGGTTATCCAGAACCAAAAAGGCGGTGTTGGTAAAACCGTTTCTGCCGCGACTATCGCATCAGGTTTAGCGACCGAGTTTCATCAAGAGTATCGTGTTGGTCTAATCGATATGGATGGCCAAGCCACGCTATCGATGTACTACGCGCCCGAAGCCGAGCAAGAAGGTAACTTGTCTGTTGGTGACTTGATGATGAAAACGTTCGACCTCGATGAAGGCGAAACCGTTGATCAAGTCATCTCTGAAGCCTTTCTTGAAACTACCATTCCAAACCTGCGCATTTTGCCTGCCGCGCAAAGTGACCGAGCGATGGAAGGCTGGTTTCATGAGCAAGTATTCAGTCAAACCTTAAATTCACCTTATTCACTACTTAAAGACATCATCGATAGTGTAAAAGATGAGTTTGATATCATTATTATCGACACCCCTCCTTCACTAGGTTATGCAACCTTCAATGCGTATTTTGCCGCAACGAATGTGGTCTTCCCATTGTCGATTACCGAAAACGACATTGATGCTACCTGCTCTTACTTCAGCTACATTCCTCAGGTGTGGGCCCTGTTAGAGAACGCCAACCATGAAGGCTACGACTTCATGAAGATCTTACTGACTAACCATCGTGATAGCTCAACCACTACCGAATTAATGAACAACCTGTACGACAACTTCTCTCCTTACTTGTACTCAAAAGAGTTTAAGCATAGTGAGGCCGTTCGTCAGTCATCTTCCCTACTCTCGACGGTGTTTGATATGTCGAAAAGTGAATACCCGAAAAGCAAAGCAACTTTCCAAAGCGCGCAACAAAACAGCTATGAAGTTACAAGTCAGATCTTGCGCGATATTCTGAACGTTTGGCGTGAACAGGAGAACAAATAATGGCGAAGAAACGTGGCGGGAGCCCTTTAGGCAATGCTCCTGGTTCAGCTCAAGCGCAGCAATCAGCGGCCAAAGCAAATTTAGACACTCTAACAAGTCAACTCAGCACCGAGCTAGAGAAAAGCGGGCAAAACGCTGAAGACTACCTTAGAACTAAGTTTGGATTAGAGTCTGTTGGCCAGAAAATGGTTTGGCAATTAGCTTCTGGTTCAACTGCCATTTTCAATGAAGTTACACTGTCACACGAACAAGTTAAGCAGAACTCATTTGTGACCTTTGATGTTAATGGTCGTGACCAGTCTCTGTTAACCAAAGAATCATTGGAAGATTTGAACTCGTTAGAGTTTCAGCAGTTCTATCCAGCCGTTGGCCGAGAAATTAATGGTCGCATTGATATTCTTGATGGCTCTCGCCGTCGTGCTTGGTTTTTATTTCAAGAAGGTCGTGTAAAAACATTCCGAATTCTAGTCACTCAAAACGAGCTTTCTACCACCGATGCCAAAGCGCTGGCTAAGCAGCTGCAAACCGCCAAAGAGCACAACCAGCGTGAAATTGGTTTGCAATGTCAAACTCTGATGAAGAACGGTGAGCTAACTCAAGAAGATGCGGCAAAAATCTTAAATATTAGCCGTCAAGCGGTAGGTCGAGCGCTGAAAGCAGCCAGTATTGACAGTAAGCTGATTGCCCTATTCCCTGTCGTTAACGACTTGTCTCATGCTGATTACTCCCTCTTGGCTAAGGTGATGAAAGCGTTCGCCGATGACAAGAAAGCCTTGAGCAGCTTCATTAAAAAAATAGCCGATAATGCTGTCAACGCTCAGGCTGAGCAGAGCCAAGAAGACGCTAAAGACGCTCTGATTGCTTACATTAAAGTTGAGTTAAAGATCGTTGAAGCCAAGCAAGAATTAGACAAAGCTGTCATTACTCCTCTAGCAGAGTTCGACAGTAAAGGTATGTTTGCTCGTAAGCGTGTTAAAGGTCGAAACTTTTCGTATGAATTTGGTCGCTTATCAAAGGATGTCCAAGCTGAACTCGATAAAGCTATCCAATCAGTGTTAGGTAAACACCACCAATCAACTTTATAAAAAGATAAAGGCTCTCAAATTAGGTAATGCCGTTCACTTGTGAGTGAACGGCATTTTTGTTCTTAGCATACCGGCTGTGGTCTAGGCTTAACTGTTCTAGGGAATGTTCTTTCCCTTCGCCCTTCAAGTATTAAGCTTTCAGCCATGTTGTGAAACCCTTTTA
>NZ_JBFSTC010000073.1:0-28327 GCF_041466605.1 Vibrio sp. 10N.247.310.17
CTCGTTAGTGATTGTACTCACTTAACTCAGTGTCCAAAACTTCTGGTGCGGATCATTGTTCGCCTAAAGCAATTTCCTGACTTTCATAAAGTCCTAAGAGAACTTTCAATAAAAGCCATTGATTGAACCAATAAGCTGCGTTTGGATTATTTCTGTACAAAGGCTCCAACTTTAATGAAGACTTAAAGTTAACATACACTGGTAAGGTATTGGCTCGCTTACTCGATATCAGGTTGTTATAAGCTTTGAGCATCAGAGTAGTCTTACCACACCCTCTAGGTCCGGTAATTAGTTTAGCTCCCCCTTGCGTGAGCTTTTTGACTATATCTACTTCATTTTGATGGCTGATTGTCCACTTTTTAAATGATTTTTTGGGGATGTACTCAGCTTGCTCAGTAAATACGTCTAAGTCTATCATTTTGTTATAATCTCTTGTTTAATCTCACGTCAATTATGGCATCAACGGATTTACTTGTCATTAAGGACCAAGTCAAATTGGGCTTCTAAGGCTAAAACAGGCTTTTGTTGTTACCAGTGTTTGAAATAATTGTTTAATTGTTTAATTGATTAAGCCGAGCTGTAGAGTTTTGAGCTCAACTTTGACTACATAGCATCAAAACTATGGCTAAGTAGTCAGGTTAATTACCATTCTAGCTATTCCAACATAGCCGTATATTATTTCTTAATGTATGGCTATAGCTCTAGCAAGCCTAAGTAAATGTGTTGAAGTCTTAACCTCTAATTCAGATTGAATCCATGAAGGCGCAGTTCCTGCTAAGTATTGTTGTCGCCTAACTACTTGCATATTTTCCTTACAAGAAGTAATTCATTAATTGCTAATGTCCAATTAGACGCTTCGGAGCCCGTAACTAATCTTGTAGAAACTAAAACATACAGGCTGCTTCAAGGTCGATTTCAAAATCAACGGGCGGTAGGTTTACTGAGTGCTTGTTCGCAGCATTCAACAATTCGACTTTCGCGGGCTTCCCTACTTCGTTTGTGTAGATAGTCGCTAGATATAGCTTATCTGAACGGTGGAACGCATCGTGAAAGCTCACTTCTTTGTTTAGCAAGCTAGCAATGGCTTGATGACCGGAATGTAAGCCCACTTAATGCACTGGCCGTTGTCGTAGTCCCCACTCCAATACACCATAAACCTTTGGGTATTTTCATTCTTAACCGAAAAACACTTCGGCCCCAAGACGTCTTGATACACTTCCAGTAGTTCCAATTTACCTAGCTGTGTGCCTGTTGGGAGTAAGTTCATTGCTCGTTCCTCATGTTTCTAACGCTGCCTATCAAACCTTGCCTATAATCTTATAGTTAAATACTGTTTTTATATACAGCTATCTGGGCGTATTTTGATATGCCTGTTCGAAATCGAGAAGGCGGCAGCAACAATCCATAAGGAAGACGGTGGTTTCACCGATCTTCCAGCCACGAAAACGTTTGTCTCCATTAAGTTCTAACGTATAACGATTAATTACACTTCAGCCCTTGTTTAACCTTTTATTGCCTCCATATTTTCCATACAATCCTAAGCGATTATAAATAAAAACAATTTCAATTTCGGAGTCCTCATGAGCGACGTAAAGCACTGTAATTTATTGATTCTTGGTTCTGGCCCTGCTGGCTATACAGCTGCAGTTTACGCTGCTCGTGCAAACCTAAACCCAGTACTGGTTACCGGTATGCAGCAAGGTGGTCAGCTTACAACCACAACAGAAGTGGAAAACTGGCCGGGTGATGCTGAAGGTTTAACGGGCCCTGCTCTAATGGATCGCATGAAAGAGCACGCAGAGCGCTTTGAAACAGAGATCCTGTTCGACCACATTAACGAAGTCGATCTATCAAACCGCCCTTTCCGTCTTAAAGGCGATTCTGGCGAGTACACGTGTGATGCATTGATCATCTCAACGGGCGCATCAGCTAAGTACCTAGGTTTAGATTCTGAAGAAGCATTCAAAGGCCGTGGCGTTTCTGCTTGTGCAACGTGTGATGGTTTCTTCTACCGCAACCAGAAAGTTGCAGTTGTGGGTGGTGGAAACACCGCTGTTGAAGAAGCACTTTACCTGTCTAACATCGCGTCTGAAGTGCACCTTGTTCACCGCCGTGACACGTTCCGCGCTGAAAAGATCCTAGTGAAGCGTTTAATGGACAAAGTAGAGAACGGCAACATTGTTCTTCACACTGACCGCACGCTAGACGAAGTTCTAGGCGACGACATGGGCGTAACGGGCGTTCGTATTAAAGATACTCAGTCTGATAAGACAGAAGACATCGAAGTAATGGGTGCATTCATTGCTATCGGTCACCAACCAAACACTGAAATCTTCAAAGGCCAAGTCGACATGAAAGATGACTACATCATCGTTCAGTCTGGTCTTGAAGGTAACGCAACGCAAACCAGCATCCCAGGTGTGTTCGCTGCGGGTGATGTAATGGACCACAACTACCGCCAAGCAATTACTTCTGCTGGTACAGGTTGTATGGCTGCACTGGATGCTGAACGCTTCCTAGATGGCCTTAACGATAAGTAAATCTGAGATTGCAGATTTGATTATCGGTGCTCTCGCCTCAGTAGATGCAGGGCGTCATCACATTTTGTTGTAAATCCCTAGAGCCCAGTGGTATATCCACTGGGCTTTCTTTTGTATACTAGCCGCCCTCAACAAATAATAATTATCATTAAGCCTTCATAATGGATAAGAAAAAACAACGCAGCTTGAACAAGTGGCTTAAGCAACAGAGTAAGTTAGCGAAACGCTGGCTTATGATTGCGATTAGCCTTGGCGTACTTTCAAGCGTGTTCTTAATTGCTCAAGCAGCTCTTCTCGCCTCTATTCTTCACCAGCTGATCATCGAGAATGTCGATAAATCTGAACTGGTTGGTCATTTCGCAGGCTTGGCATTATCGGTCGTTGGCCGTGCTGGCTGTACATGGGGACGTGAAATCGCAGGTTATCGCTGTGGTGAACAGATCCGTGTCTACATCAGGCAACTCATCCTAGATAAGTTACGCGAGTTAGGCCCTGCTTATATCAAAGGCAAACCTGCGGGTACGTGGGCAACGCTGTTGCTAGAACAAGTAGAAGACATGCAAGATTTCTTCTCTCGTTACCTGCCTCAGATGTCTCTGTCGGTAATGATTCCATTCATTATTTTGGTTGTGGTGTTCCCAGTAAACTGGGCTGCTGGCCTTATCTTCTTGCTGACTGCGCCACTGGTGCCGATGTTCATGGCACTTGTGGGTATGAAAGCCGCCGATGCAAACCGTAAAAACTTCAAAGCGCTGCAGCGTCTTTCAGGTCACTTTTACGACCGTTTGCAGTCAATGACGACTATCCGTCTATTCGACCGCACCAACGCTGAAACAGAAGTACTTAAAGGTGCATCTGAAGTGTTCAGAACGCGTACCATGGATGTGTTGAAAATTGCTTTCTTGTCTTCTGCAGTGCTTGAGTTCTTCACGTCGATCTCGATCGCGATGACAGCTGTTTACTTTGGTTTCACCTACATCGGTGAGCTTAACTTCGGTCACTACGGTGTTGGCATTACGCTATTCGCAGGTTTGTTCATCCTTATCTTGGCGCCAGAGTTTTACCAACCTCTGCGTGACTTAGGTACTTTCTACCACGCGAAGCAACAAGCGGTTGGCGCAGCCGAAAGTATTGTCGAGTTCTTAGAAACAGACATCACTAAGGTTAAATCAGGCGACACTCAACTCGATCCGGCTCAAGGCATTAATATTGAAGCTACCGACCTAAAAGTGTTAAGCTCTGAAGGCGTTCAATTGGTTGGTCCTATCTCGTTCGCACTGAACACTCGCCAATCGACTGCGTTAGTTGGCCCAAGTGGTGCGGGTAAAACAAGTTTGATCAATGCCATCCTTGGTTTCATGCCTTATGAAGGAAGCTTGAAAATCAATGGGGTTGAACTGCGTGACTTAGACTTAGCCTCTTGGCGTAAAACGATTAGTTGGGTTGGTCAAAACCCATTGTTGTTACACGGCAGCATTCGTGACAACGTCACTCTTGGTAAGCACGATATCGCTGACCAAACAGTTCAAAACGCACTAGAGCAATCATTTGCTAGCGAGTTCGTTAACGAGCACGGCTTGGATTACATGATTTCTGATCGCTCTGGTGGCCTGTCTGTTGGTCAATCTCAACGCTTGGCACTAGCTCGCGCAATGATTCAAGACGGTCAGTTCTGGTTGCTAGATGAACCAACAGCCAGCCTAGATACTCGTAGCGAACAGTTAGTGATGAAAGGCATCAATAGCAATATTGAAAGCCGCACTGCCCTGCTTGTGACGCACCAACTCGCTCCTCTTAAATCAGTCGATAATATTCTGGTGATGCGTGATGGCGGTCTGGTTGAACAAGGTCATTACTCTCAGCTTTCGACTGCGGGTGGTTTGTTTGAAGAGATGCTGAACGCGAACTTAGCTCAACAAGATAATAAGGGTAATTTAGATGCGTGATTTACTGCCTTACCTGAAACTCTATAAAAAGCATTGGTTTGGCCTATCGCTAGGCATGCTATTGGCTTTTGCTACTCTGTCGGCTTCTATCGGCTTGTTAACGCTATCAGGCTGGTTCATTTCAGCTTCTGCGGTTGCAGGCCTTACGATTGCACGTGAAACCTTCAACTACATGCTACCGGGTGGTGGTGTACGTGGTTTGGCAATGAGCCGTACTGCGGGTCGTTGGGGTGAACGTGTTGTCAGCCACAATGCAACATTCAAACTGTTAACTGATCTGCGTATCTTTTTCTTCAAGAAGCTGGCTCCGCTGATCCCAGGTCGTATCTCAAACCTTCGTGATGCTGACCTTCTCAACCGTTTGGTTGCTGATGTAGACGCCATGGATCACGTGTACTTACGTTTAGTAAGCCCAGTGACGGTGGGTGTGTTCGGGATTTTCTTCCTGACTCTGTTCTTGATGTGGTTCGATAGCTCACTAGGTTTGATCTTAGGTTCTATCCTTCTGATCATGCTGTTGGTTTGGCCAATCTTGTTCTACAAGCTAGGTAAACGTAACGGCGGTGAACTGACACAGAACAAAGCAGACCTTCGTGTGACTACGCTAGATTGGATTGAAGGCTACAGCGAACTGACTCTATTCGGTGCAGAAGAACGTTACCGTAATGCGATTCTAAAAACACAACACAAGCTGATGGCGAATCAGTTTGTGAATGCCAACCTAACCGGTATGGCGTCAGCTGCACTGATGCTGTTCAACGGTTTGACGCTTGTTCTTATGCTTTGGCTTGCGGCTGACGGTGTGGGTGGTAATGCACCAGATCCGTTCATCGCGCTAATGGCATTCGCAACTATGGCAAGCTTCGAGCTATTAATGCCTATTGCAGGTGCGTTCCAGCATTTAGGTCAAACTCTGTCTTCTGCACGTCGCTTGAACGAAGTGATTCTGTCGGAGCCTGAAGTTCAGTTTGCTGAAGACAAACTCGACATCAACAAGCCGCTTGATATTACGTTCTCAAACGTGACATTCAACTACCCTGACTCTGAGCGCAGTGTTCTTAACGCTGTCGACCTAACGATCCCTGCCACGAACAAGGTTGCGATTGTGGGTCAAACGGGTTCTGGTAAATCGACTCTGATTCAGCTTCTGACTCGCTACTGGGATCCTAAAAAGGGCTACATCTCAATCGCGGGCATTGAACTGACACAGTGGAATGAATCACAGCTTCGTGAATCAATCAGTGTGGTAAGCCAGCGTGTCGACATCTTGAATGGCAGCCTACGCGACAACTTGTTGATTGCGAAACCAGATGCCAACAATGAGCACCTAGCTAACACCCTTAAAGACGTTGGTCTAGAAAAGCTGCTTGAGAATGACGGTCTTGATAGCTGGTTGGGTGACGGTGGTCGTCAACTGTCTGGTGGTGAGAAGCGCCGTATTGGTATCGCACGTGCCATCCTTCATGATGCCCCTATCCTACTTCTCGATGAGCCGACAGAAGGCTTAGATAAGCAAACCGAGCAGAGCATCATGGCACTATTCGAGAAGCACTTTGAAGGCAAGACTGTTATCTTCATTACGCACCGTTTGATTGGTCTGGAATCGATGGATTCAATCGTTCTGATTGAACAAGGCGAGATTGTAGAACACGGCTCTCACGAGAAACTGTTAAATGAAGAAGGACGTTATTTCCAACTTCGTCAGGCAATCTAGCTCCTCATAAGTTATAAAGAAAACCATTCAAAGCCCGAGTTTATACTCGGGCTTTTTTGTGTCTTTATGTTTTTGTATCTTCACTCTTGAGCAATCTATTAGGCAAGTTTGGTTTTAAGCCTCTTTACTAAATCACTGACTTATCGAATTGGTTTTAAACAAAGTTCTGTTTGAGCTTCTCTTCCAACGCTTTGACGCACAGTTTGATGGCAATCGGTGTGTTTGAGGCGAATGGATTCAATGCATAAACCGTGTTAGTGGGTAATTGAAAGCTAGGCATGATGTCGATAACCTCATTCGATAACTGAGATAGGTAGAAGTCAGGGATCACACCGATGCCAACGCCAGATTTGATCAATGCGAGGCAACTATGAAAGGAGTTCGTAGTACAGCTTGCTTGTTGTTGGTAAATAAAGTTTTGATCTGTTTGAGAAGTAAAGTGGTGAGAGACTTGCTTACCTTGCCATGAGTTAGCAATGTAAGGAATAGATTCAAGCTCACGAGAACGCATGCTTTCAACGCCACACAACACGTCTTTAAACTCGCCCAAGCGTTTCTGCTTTAGGTTACTGTCACGAGAAGTTCCTACTCGTACTGCGAGATCAATATCGTGTTCCATGAAATCTAAGTGCTGATCATCGCTTATCAGCTCGGGTTTTAGCTTGGGGTATTGCTTCATTAGATCTGCGACAACTGGGGCAACGAGCAAGTCCATAAGAGCATTCGGTGCAGTAATACGAATCCGACCTTGTGGCTCTTCTAGCTCAGCTTTGGCCATATCCCAAGCCGAGTCAGCAATCACGTTGATGTCTTTGCAACTTAAATAGAAACGCTCACCCATACTGGTCAGAGATTGCCTCCGTGTTGTGCGTTTGAGAAGTGAAGCACCTAGTTCTTGTTCCAGAATTTTGAGGTGCTGACTGACGACGGACTTAGACAACTCAAGCTTTTCAGCCGCAGCTGATACTGAGCCCTGCTCTACGATGTGAGCGAAAATCGACATCTGCTTTAGCTTACTCATCTTATTGTTCTCTTTTAACATACAGTATTTTCTATTATCTCTGTTTTTCAATTTAATTTCCAAGGCTAAACTGAATCCAACTTATCGAGATAACCAAATCAAAGACACAGTGTTTGAAAGAAGACTGATATGGAGAAAGACAATGTTAAACAACCAAATTTTAGAAGCATGTAAGCAAGGCATTAACGCGTGGCAAAAAGCTTTCAACAGCCAAGATGCGAAAGGCTGTGCAGATCAATATACTGAAAGCTGTGTAATGGAAGCACGTCCGTTTGGTACTTTTGAAGGTCGTGAAGCGATTCAAGCATTTTGGCAAAACATCATCGACCAAGGCTTCAAAGACGTTGATTACACAGACGTTCAATGGGAAGAGCACCCAGAAGGCGGTTACATTCTTACCGCTAGCTGGACAATGAACAAGGCGTTTGGTGTTGTACATCGTGAGCACTGGGCACTAGAAGCGGATGGTTGCGCTCGCTTAGTAAGCGACGACTTCGAAGTTCAAGGCGAACGCTAGAGCTGTAATTAAAAGCTAGAAGCTAGAAGCTCAAAAATAGAAACAGAAAACAAAAAGCCAGCAACTCAAATGGACTGCTGGCCTTTTAATGTTTGACTCTGTCGCCTTTCACTTCATTTGAAGGTGATTCAGTGACTCTACACAATCACTCAACACGCTCATCATTTCAAATCAAAATGTCTAGTCAGACAGAGCAAATACAAGTCAAAGTTACAGTGCTGCTTTCTTCGCTTCTGTAATCCAACCATCGAACGTGCTTTGGTTTGCTTTGATCCAACCGTTTACGTGCGCTTCGATATCCGCAGAGCTGTTCTTACCTTTACTCATCATCATGTTCTGAGCACTTACATCATTGATGTTAAGTTTGATGATTTCGAAAAGCTTCGCTGCTGATGGGTTGTTCTTAGCAAACTCTTTGTTCGCAATAATGCGCATTGAGTTCATTTCGAAGCCGTAGTTTTTACCGTTAGATAACGTTGTATCCACATTCGAACGCTCACCAGGAAGTGCTGAGAAAGGTACTTCTAACCAAACTACATCTTCGTTAGGCACTAATACGCCACTTACCCAGTAAGGTGTCCACGTGTAATAAAGGATTGATTCACCCTTTTGGTAACGAGAAATCGTATCTGCGATGATCGCCGCATAGTTACCTTGGTTGTGAGTCACCGTATCGTCCAGTTTGAACGCTGAAAGTTGATGTTCAATCACCATCTCACAACCCCAACCTGGGTTACAGCCTGTAAGGTCTGCTTTGCCATCACCGTCAGCATCAAACAGCTTCGCGATTTTCGGATCCGTCAGTTGACCAATGTTAGTGATGTTGTATTTTTCAGCCGTTTTCTTATCAATTAGGTAACCTTGAGCGGCACCGCTTACATATTGGCCTTCACGGTAGAATTTGTCATCGCCGCCCGCCATTTTGTATTTATCAGCATGAAGCGGGAACCAACCTACTGTTAGGAACGTCGCGTCACCTTTTGCGATAGAGGTGTAACCTACGTTGTAATCCACTTCTTGCGTAGATTTCACGTCGTAGCCAAGCTCTTCAAGGGCGCGGTTAACAATCAACGTTTGGAATGTTTCTTCCGCTACAGACGATTGAACTGGCTGAACTGATACACCTTCACCCGGTAAGCTTGCTGCCCACACGTTCGTTGATACTGCTAATGTAGAAACGATGCTAACTGCAAGTTTGCTCTTCCATGAATTATTCATTGGTGTTTTTCCTTAATTGTAGTTCTGATTTGTTACCGCGATTTATCGCATTGAGCACAAGAGAAACAGGGCCCATGTGGTACCAGCGTAATTTTGTATTACCTGCATTTACCCCGAGAACTTGGGTAATGCGGTCAAGCAGGATTGCTAGAATAACGATGCCGAGACCACCAACAGCGGCCAGTCCCATATCTAGACGGCCGATACCTCTCAGTACCATTTGACCTAAACCACCTACCGCGATCATTGATGCGATAACCACCATAGATAGCGACAACATCAGTGTTTGGTTTACGCCAGCCATAATGGTTGGTAATGCAAGTGGCAGTTGAATTCGGTAAAGCATCTGCTTTTTGCTTGCACCGAATGAATGACCCGCTTCGATCAAATCTTCCGGTACTTGCTGAATACCCAGAATGGTTAAACGTACCACCGGTGGCAGTGCGAATATAATGGTCACCACCACACCTGGAACGTTACCGATACCAAACAACATTACGATGGGTACTAAGTAAACGAAGGCTGGCGTTGTTTGCATAGCATCCAAAATTGGGCGAACGAATTTAGCCGCCGTGTTACTTCGGGCGAGCCATATCCCCATGGGTAAACCGATCAACAGGCAGAAGAATACAGATGTCATCACCAATGAAAGCGTGGTCATCGCTTCAGACCAAGCGCCAATCAAACCAATCATAGTAAGAGATACTGCCGTAGCAACACCCAGTTTCAGGTTTGAAAACTGCCATGCCACCAAGAACAAAATGATGAGCATAAATGGGGCTGGCGTAGACACCAATGCCGTTTCAAATGAACTTAGAATGAAATCGATAGGTACACGAATTGCTTGAAACAATGGTCGTCCGTGTTCAACTAGCCAATTCAATCCAGACTCAACCCAAGTATCAACAGGCAGAACGGCTTCTGCAAAAGGATTAAGAGGATCAAAAGGAATGGTTTCTACGGTTTCACTGCTTAGCCAATCTGCCGATGGTGAAGTGTCAGCGGCTTGACCCCAAGGATCACTTGATGGCTGAGCGGCAGGGGCAGACTGTGACCATGGGTCACTATTTGTTTGTTCAGACGACATGATCTACCCCTTATCCAATGTTTGTAGCAAACGTGACTTAGTTACCACGCCAAAGTAATTACCTTGCTCATCCACAACAGGAACTGAGTAAGGCACACCACCAACAAGGCCAAGCACGTCATTGATTGGTAAATCAGGGTTCAGCGTTAATCCATCATCGAGCTGCGCGCTCACTAATGATTTGTTCTCTTTGTGAGCTTTGCGAAGAGAGTCAATAGAAACAATGCCGGAGTAAAGGCTGCTCTTCTCAACAACGATGCCATATTCACGGTCGTTATCCATTAGGATTTGCAGAGCGGAAGCTGGGCCGTCGTGTTCTGACTTTTTAAATACCGCAGCCGGTTTCTTACGCGCAATGTCTTTCACAGTAAGTACGCTTGCGACATTCACACCACGAAAAAAGGCTTCGACATAGTCGTTCGCTGGGTTGTTAAGAATTTCGTCTGGTGTGCCCACTTGAACCACTTCACCGTTTTGCATAATGGCAATACGGTCACCGATTCTCATCGCTTCATCCAAATCATGGGAGATGAATACAATCGTTCGTTTATCGTCATTTTGAAGACGAATCAGTTCATCTTGCATTTCAGTACGAATCAAAGGATCGAGTGCCGAGAACGCTTCGTCCATTAACAGGATATCTGGGTCACATGCCAAGGCTCGCGCTAGACCAACACGTTGTTTCATACCGCCAGACAATTCATCTGGGTACGATTCTGAGTATGCGCCAAGGCCTACGCGCTCTAACGCTTCAAATGCTGACTGTTTTCGTTTATCTACTTCAACACCTGCCAGCTCAAGGCCAAATGCAGCATTTTCGATAACTGTCATATGCGGCATCAGTGCGAAATTTTGGAAAACCATGGAGATGTTGTTGCGGCGGACTTCACGCAGTTCATCTTCTGAGATGTGGGCAATGTCTTTGCCTCGAAGAAGCACATTACCTTTGGTAGGTTCGATTAAGCGGTTAAGAAGGCGTACTAGGGTTGATTTGCCAGATCCTGACAATCCCATAATCACGAAAATCTCGCCTTCTTGAATACTAAGAGAAACATCGTTAACACCGATCGTTAACCCTGTTTCTTCGAAAATTTTGTCTTTATCCGCGCCTTCATTAATCATCGAAAAAGCACGGTCGGTATCTTCACCAAACACCTTGTACAGTCCCTTAACTTCCAGTATGGGATCCATATAATCTAATCCTTTCTTAGCTATTTTAACTTAAAAATGGTTATTTAAGCTCGAAAAACGATTAGCACTCTAAGCAATGTAGAGCTGTAAATCAAGGGGTTGCGTTCGGTAACCCTCGTCAAAAACAATCATTCCGCCAACCAAAATCAAGTTTCAACACTCAGACAAAAGCCACCAAAACACTGATAATAAAGGATATTAAAACGATACAAATGCGTTCGAGATTATCTATTACTTACTGATAGATTATTGAATATTTATTTCACATTAAAACAATTAATGGGTGAAACAGACTAGGATTCAATGCAAATACTTCGTGCACAAATAATTCGAATACAAACTATTTATTGCAGTTTTAACGATATCTAAAAACTGGACATTTGCGCTTTACGGAGAGCAAAACCTCCCCTTCTTCTTTATCGATGTAACAAGAAGATCTGTATAGCTTCGGCAAGAACGCAGAGGTATTCACAACCGCTCATTTAAACCAATAGAGGGCCAGAAGGTCACTATATGAAAATAGAAATAGCCGATGGAATAAACCAAGTTTGGCACTGGTCAAATTGATAGAATTATCTTCAACATCCAAAACATAACGCCAAGTGTGATGCTTACTGCAAACTAATGAATGTCGATTATCTAAGCCGAAAGACAACTTGTAGAGTCCTCATTGCTGAGCCATTATTTATAGAAGAAATCGACATACTTTCCGCGATTATTAAAGAAAAGGACAAGGCGCTCGAATGATAAAAATGCTGGTGTGTGACTTTGACGGTACGCTTGATGGGGGGTCATCTCATGGGGTCAATCAGTTATTTGACTACTTAACGGAGCAACCTGATATACGCTTTATCATCGCGACGGGTAGAACTCTGCCCTCAATTCGGGTGGGCTTGGCATCAGATAACTACCCGAAACCACACAGTATTATCAGCGATGTGGGCACCAGAATTCATCACGATCACTCCCAAAAGCCTGATCATATTTGGCACAACCAATTAGAAGCTTCTTGGAACAAATCAAAGGTAGAGTCAGCACTGGCGCCACTCGATTTCATGGGCGAACGCTTAGAGAGCCATCAGGGTGAATACAAAATCACTTTTGAAGGAAAGCTCTCAGAGCCTCAACATGAACTGATCGAATCGAGCTTAGAATTGCACGGGTTAGATGTACACCTTACTTACTCCCACGATTGGTACCTAGATATCACACCAAAAGGTGTCAATAAGGCCACAGCGATTCATCATCTACTTAAACAACATGAGTTGAGCGTTGCAGAAGTATGTGTCGCAGGTGATTCAGCTAACGACACCTCAATGCTCACTATTGAGGGCGTAAACTCGATACTGGTCGCTAACCATTACCCAGAGGTTGCTCACCTATCTGATAGAGACAACGTGTACACCAGCAGAGCAACACATGCTGAGGGTGTTTTAGAAGGCCTTAAATACTGGCAATTGCAAACGGTAGCGGGCAGTTAGAACAGGCGGAGTTGAGATATCTCCTCGTTACTTCACGTCCTTACTTCCAACCTGGAAGCCAATGCTCCTTGTGGATTAGATCTCGCCAATTAATGGCTTCCTCTCGTTTGGTCATCACTGCTTCTATCAAGCAACGAATCACCTCCCCTTCTTCAAACTCGACCTCAGTGACCATAAAGTGTTTCTCCTTCTTTACTGGGCTAACCGCGGTCCATTTACTACGAAGTAACTTTTTTGGGTTGATCCGGTTCATTATCTGATCTCTCGCTGTGATGTCGTTGATTATTATGAGTTGTCGACTCGACACAGAGTAATAGTCTCTGTGGCACAAAAAAGATCATAAAAAAAGCCAGCGATTAAGCTGGCTCTATTCTGTCGGCTATTTCTCGTTAGAGATTAACCATTTTTAGGTGGATCAAATGCCGTCAGTTCTAATGCTGGGCCTGTGTATTTTTCAATCTTCACAAGCGCAGAGTTCGCAGCACAGCCATTCGCCAAACGAGAAGTCGGGATATCCAACGTAAGCACGTTACAGCCACCGTTTTTACATAGACCTGTATCTTTATCTAAATCAGGCCAACCGCCTTCATGGATACATACAGCGCCTTGCTTGATGCCATCAGTCACTAGTGCACCAACCAGTACTTGTCCACGATCGTTGTATGCACGAACGAGATCACCCGTTTTGATGCTACGTGCTTTCGCGTCTTCTACGTTAATTGAGATAGGCTCACGGTTACCGATCGCATACTCTTCACGGATCTTCGCGTAGTTGAACTGGCTGTGTAGACGGTGCGCGGCGTGCGCTGTCATCAGTTGCAGTTCATCACTTTTCGCTTTACCGAAGAACTCAGTAGGCTCAATCCATGTTGGGTGAGCTGGGCAATCTGCAAGCTTGTAGCCTTCGATGGTTTTAGAGAAGATCTCAATCTTACCACTTGGCGTACCTAGCGGATTCATCACTGGATCCTTACGGAAGTCAGCATGACGAACAAACTGTGCCGCCTTCTTATTGTATTTCATTTCAATAAGCTGGTTATCGTCCCAGAATTTACCAAATTTAGGCATACGAACACGTGCAGATTTGCCTGCTTTTTGTGCCGCATCGTAGAAGCCTTTCAACCATGCCATTTCGTCTTTGCCTTCAGTGAAGACATCACGGCCGCCTGCTTTGATCATCTCAGACATGTCTGCAAATACATCGAAATCATTACGCGCTTCACCTTGAGGTTCAACCGCTTTCTTCATTGGCACTAGGTGTTGGTTACTGTAGTCACCCGTCATCGTCATATCATTACGTTCAAATGACGTAGTAATTGGCAACACAATATCGGCGTGCTTGGCAGCGGCTGTCCAGTAGATCTCAGAAATAACCACTAGCTCAGGTTTTTGCCACGCTTTGATCAGGCGGTTTGTATCTTGGTGATGAGTAAAGTTACCACCGCCCGCCCACCAAATCATTTTCAGGTCAGGGAACGTCAGTTCATGACCATTATGCATGTATGTTTTACCTGGATTCTCTAGAGCTTCTGTAATACGAGCAACAGGGAATGCGTTCACCGCTCCTGAGACAGCCCAGTCATTACCCGCAGAAGAACCGCCACCAATTGAAGCTGAGATAGCTGGCAATACACCCGCATCACGAGTTGGGTTACCGCCGTTCGAGTAGTGGTAAGAAAGACCGAAACCACCACCTGGAAGACCAATCTGGCCAAGCATTGCAGCTAGAGTGACCACCATCCAGTGACGTTGTTCACCGTATTGTTGACGCTGAATGCCCCAACCTGCCATAAGCATGGTGCGGTTCTGACTAAAGATATCTGCAAGTAGCTCAAGTTGTTTCGCAGGAACGCCTGTAATCTCTTCAGCCCATGCTGGCGTCTTTTCAACACCGTCTTCTTTACCCATTAGGTACGCTTCAAACTTGTCGTAACCGCTGGTGTATTTGCTTAGGAATTCAACATCGTGCTTACCCTTCTTAACTAAAGAGTGCGCGATACCCATCATCATTGCCACATCAGTCATTGGGCGCGGTGCAATCCACTGAATTGAATCGCCAAAGAAATCGATCGTTTCTGAGCGCATTGGGTCGATTGCGATGATTGTTTTGCCAGACTTTTTAAGCTTGTGGAAGAACTCTAGACCAGAACCGTCTGTTGAACTCCAAGCAATCTTAAGCGTGTTCATAGGGTTCATACCCCACAACACAACAACGTCTGAACTTTCTAATACAACCGGGTGAGTAGTTTGTTGCTCATAAACTTCAATAGAACCCATTACGTGCGGCATAATGACCTGCGCAGCACCTGTTGAGTAATCACCAAGGTGACCTGAGTAACCACCAGCCAAGCTCATGTAACGTTGCAGCAACGTTTGTGCTTTATGCAGTACGCCACTTGAACGCCAACCGTAAGAGCCCGCAAATACGGATTCAGGACCGTTCTCTTTACGGATGCGCGTTTGCTGTTCGTGGATAAGCTTGTAAGCTTCTTCCCAAGATACGCGAACGTATTCGTCATCACCGCGAGTTCCTGTTGGAGCTGATGGATTATCTAGGAAGCCTTTACGTACCATTGGGTATTTGACACGAGCTTTGGTGTGAACCTGATCAGGACCAGTCGTTTGCAAGCTATTTGGGACTGTTTGTGCGAGAGCATTAGTCGTTGAAACCAATTTGCCATCTTTTACTTCACACAACATAGGTCCCATACGACCTGCCGTTAATACACCTTTACCACGCTTGTTCGCAGCTGACGCTGTCATTGGCGTCAATGATGTAAAAGCTAGCGCACCAGCAGCCATGCTCGTTCCTTTGAGGAACCCGCGACGAGTAATATCTGTCATAATTATTTCCCTTTGTTTCTTAGTGGCCAGCCACATCTTTCGCGTGGTTCTGGAAGAATTTAGTAAGCAGTTCTAGATCTTGGTCTGAAATATCAGTACGTTCGCCCATGCCTTTAGCAACAGGACCCCAAGCGTTCACCGTGAAGTGGTTTGCACCAATTTTTGCGTGACACGTTGAGCAGTAAACATTGTCGAGTTCTTCAGCGTAATCCCAGATTGGCTCGAGTGAATCCAGTACAGGCGCATCAACGTTCGCGGTTAGCACCGCAGTTCGCCATTCATTGCCGTACGCATCCGTTTTAAAATCACCAACTTCAAGGTTCTGTTGCCCTTGGTCTGTCAGCATCGCAACGATTGAGCGTTGACCTTCGCCGTAGTAAAGCACCTGTTCTGCACCCTTCATTTGGTAAGCGTGCAACTCGATTGTGCGCTCAGTACCTTCAACACTTTTCACATCTAGGCGTGCCGTTGGATTGATAGTGCCAAGGTCACCAATACTGATGGTTTCTGCTGAGTAAACGACTTTCGCATTCGGGTCTGTTTTCTCAGTGAATGCCATCAAGTTGTCGAAAGCTTCGCTGTCCATTTCTGGCTCAGGAGCAAAGTGAGCAACACCTTTGTGACAGTCGATACAAGTCTGATTATTCTCTTGTCCGTACTCATGCATTTTTGCTGCATCATCAGATTGCTCGTAGCTGTCCATCGCATCGAAAGTATGACAAGAACGACACGTGGCTGAATCGCTTTCACGCAGTTGCGCCCACACGGTTTCTGCCATTGCCATACGGTGTTCTTCATACTTATCTTCTGTATCGATTTTTCCTGTCACGAACTCATGATAAATATCTTTAGACGCACGAATTTTGGTGATTACGTAGTCAATTGGATCGGAAGGAATATGACAGTCAGAGCACTCAGCTCGAATGCCTTTTGCATTGCTGAAGTGGATTGAACCTTCATATTCTTCATACGGGATTTGCATAGTGTGGCAAGAAGTGCAGAACTCAGTACTCGATGTGTAGTGCATAACGGCTGCAGTACCGCCCAGCGTTAACCAGCCAATACCTATACCGACAGCGGCAATAAGAGCGATATATCGTTTTTTAATAGACATATTTAGAAATCATCTTCAACAATTAGTAACAATTGCGATCAGAATAATACTTTAGGGTTAGTCACTATTGATTCACGTCATAAATTGTCTTTATTGACAATAAAGAAAGTGAGCAATGAGACCTAAATACAAATCACTTATAACCATAACTGCGCAACCATTTGGTTTTATATTCACAAAACAAATAAGGGCGCGTTGATTTATAAAACCCACCTGAAAATAACGGCGTACTTCCCCATTAAAAAGCGTACTAGAATCAAGATAAGGAGTAGCGAACACATATACAATATTTGCAAATTTACGGTACTGAAATAGACATGAACCAAACAGAATTCCAACAAAAAATGGCGAGTTTCACCGCCATAGAACAAGCGCTTGATTACTTTGAAATTGGCTTTGATAGCAAGTTTATCGACCAAAATAGAATAGAGCTTGTGAAGCGCTTTAATGGTTATCTGATCCTATCGAAACCCGATGATTGGTTTTCTGGAAGAAGAGCACTGAAAAACGCGTACTGTAAGGTTCAACGCAGTAAACTGGATCGCTACACACGATCAGCCTGTCGTGGCTGTACGACTTGCCAACGCCGCTAGTTCAAAATCAGAAAGCTTAAACGTAGATAACAAAAAATAGAGAATTGAAATAACATCTCATTACGATTTAGTTAGTGGTTTGCTCGAAAAAAAGTGTGCTAGTCTTACGGCAACTCAACTACGAGATAAAAACTACAATGAAAATTTTCAGCAATTTCGAAAGCGGCAACATTCACGTCGTTTCAGCAGATTCACCACAAAATATTCAACTGACGATCCCAGCAGACAACCAAACTGAAATCTCTCAGTGGTTTCATTTCCGTTTAGAAAGTGAAGCTCAACAAGCTCACCACTTTGAAATCGGCCAATTGGCAACATCTGCTTACCCTGATGGGTGGAAAGATTATGATGTTGTAGCATCTTATGACCGTGAAGAGTGGTTCCGTATTCCATCTCAGTTCGATGGCGATACATTAAGCTTTGATATCATCCCTGAACACGATTCAATGTACTTCGCGTACTTCGCGCCGTACTCATACGATCGTCACCAAGATCTTCTGCACAGTGCTCAAACGCACCCGGCTTGTAAGCTTGAAACTCTAGGTCACACGCTAGACAACAACGACATCACCTTGCTAACCATTGGTGAGCCAAGTGAAGAGAAGAAAAACATCTGGGTTATTGGTCGCCAACACCCAGGCGAGACTATGGCTGAATGGCTAATCGAAGGTCTGCTGCAACGCCTGCTTGATGAGACAGACACAGTCGGTCGCTCTCTTCTAGACAGCGTTGTGTTCCGCGTTGTACCGAACATGAACCCAGATGGCAGCATCCGTGGTCACCTGCGCACTAATGCGATTGGTTTAAACCTTAACCGCGAATGGCAATCACCTTCTCTAGAACGCAGCCCTGAAGTTTTCCTTGTGCGCGAGCGCATGCTAGAAACTGGCGTTGATCTGTGCCTAGACATTCATGGCGACGAAGCGATTCCATATAACTTTGTTGCAGGTAGCGAAGGCACACCTTCATACAACGAGCGCATTGCAAAATTGGAGAATCACTTCAAGCAAGCGCTTCTGACTATCACGCCAGAATTCCAAGATGAATTTGGTTACGATAAAGACGAACCGGGCAAAGCAAATATGACCGTCGGCACAAACTGGATCGGCGAGCAGTTCAAATGTCTGGCTTACACTGTCGAGATGCCGTTTAAAGATCACATCAGCCACGCTGACGAACTTTACGGCTGGTCTCCAGAGCGCAGTGTTGCATTTGGTCACGACATGCTAGCAGCGGTTTGGGCAACAGTAGACGAGCTATAAAACGAACCATAGACAGGCTAAGCGCCTTAGTTTGTCCGTATAGTTAGTTTGCTTGCATATATAGCAAAGCCCAGCACTTGTGAAAGTGCTGGGCTTTTTAATATCGGATCTGAATGAATGACTTGGGCTTTAAGGCATCTAACTTTAAAAGCTTTTTATGCCACTCTGAGGCTAGCAAAAAATACTGGGTATCTTTGTCTAATGTGTCTTTGTTCTGACACCATATCTTTGAAGCTTGGTCCTTCTAACAACTGAACGATCACTTCATCGCCTTCTTGTCGCAGCACTGCACCACTAATATCAATGGTGTTGTTATCGTGCAGTCTTAAACTGCCCGCCATTGAGAAGCCTCGATAAACAGGAATGATGTTACGCATCATCAAGCGCACACCCTTTTCAGACACTTCGCTGACATGAAAAAGCTCATCTTTGATTCGTATCACTGGGCGCGCCTTTTTAGGGTACTTCAGGCGGTAATACTCACGTTTCTGGGTGAATGACTCTTCACTCATCGATGACTCCCTATCTTTGTTTCATGTTTCTGTTTCTTGGTAAAAATGAACAAGCTAACTATCTGTTGTTTTCTGTTTCAAATCTAAGCTCGAAACATACACATTCATCCAATTGATGACTGTCCATTATATCGACTTTACATAGCAATGCTTTAGCCATTTATGAAGAGACTCTAAAATTCCTGAGGATTCAGTAAAAAATGAGAACTGAATAGAATATGGTATATGCCCCATTCTTAGCAACACTACCTCAGAGCTGAAACAATGCTAGTTGAATACTAAAGCCCACAAATAGAACACCACAAACAATGTTCATCATTTGTGAGGTTCGCTTTTGAACCAACAAGCGCTTGAACGTATCCGCCATTAAGATCACAATCAAGAACCACATCGACACTACTGTCGCCTGAATCCCACCAAGCATCAAACTGTCTGTCACAATCGCATCTTTTGAAACAAATTGAGGGAATATAGAAAGATAAAACAGGACGATTTTAGGATTCAGTAGATTAGTGAGGAGCCCTTTGAAAAATTGATTGTATAGCTTACTTCCCGATGCACTTACCGCATAAAGTACACCCTCTTGAGCACGCAGGGCCGCGCGAAAATGGTTATACCCAAGCCAGACAAGATACAAAACCCCAGCCCACTTAAGCCCTTCAAAGGCCATTGGGGTGTTCGACAATCACAAACTTATGCCGTTGGCCGAGATAAAGGCGTGAAAAAAGAAACCACATGACACGCCCAACACGTTCACAAATGCGAACAGCTTCCTTTGAGTTAAGGCTGTGCTTAATACCAGCAAAGCATTAGGGCCTGGAATAATGGCAATAAAAAACACGATAACAATAAACAGCGATATACTGTCCCAACTCATTTCGAACTCATTTCATGAACATTTTTAGGGCGGACATTGTACGTCCATTCAATGCCATTACAATATGATGAACGTTTAATTATCGCGTATGGCTAACATACATAATTCACGCATAAAATGAGAGCGTTTATCGTGTAACGTTACAAAACTGATTTTCTAACATTTGCAGCCCTGTTAGACTCCACCTCCCTTTTGATACTTGGTTCATTTATGTCATTTGATAGCCTAGCCCTCAACCCAAAAACCGTCTCCGCGATCCCATCTCAATTCAATAAGCCGACAGAGATACAGCAAGCGGTAATTCCTACAATTATTGCGGAGAAAGACGTGCTGGCGTTGGCTCAAACGGGTAGCGGAAAAACGTTGGCATTTGGCTTACCTTTGCTGAACAGCATCAAGCATGATGTAAATGAACTACAAGCGATAATCATTGTTCCAACCCGTGAACTTGCCTCTCAAGTAGCCAAAGCACTAGAACCCATCGCAACCACACTTGATATCAAAACGGTGACACTGACTGGTGGAGTTGATATCGAGATCCAGCAACAGCAATTGTTAGAAAAGCCACAACTCGTGATCGCAACTCCTGGCCGAATACATGCCGTTATTCAAGAGAACAAGCTCGAGCTAACCCAATGCAAGTCTTTAGTTCTTGATGAGGCAGACCGTTTACTCGACATGGGATTTTGGCCAGATGTTCAAACCATTATTTCTGCTCTTCCTAAAAAGCATCAAACACTGTTGTTTTCGGCTACGCTGCCAAAAGAGCTGATCAGTCAGACTGAGGCGCTTCTTGTTAATCCAGTAAAGGTCACAACGCATCAAGAAAACAGCGTGGTCGCGGCTATTGAAGAAACTCTGTACTTAGTGAACAAAGGCAGTAAAGCTCAAGCGCTGATCGCCCTACTCAATCAGCACACATGGTCGCAGGTATTGGTATTTATTGGCGCAAAAGATAATGCAGATGCATTAACCAAGCGATTGAATAAAGCCAAAATCAGTGTGAATGCGCTACACGGAAATAAGAGCCAAGAAGAGCGAGAGCAAGCATTAGAGAGTTTCAAAAATGGCAAGACTCGTGTGCTTATCGCCACCGACGTTATGGCTAGAGGCATCCATATTGATCAACTACCTGTCGTAATTAACTTTGATTTGCCATCGCATTCGGCGACTTACGTACACCGAGTTGGTCGCACAGCAAGAGCAGGAAGTACTGGCAGCGCGATATCTCTGGTTAGCCACAGCGAAACTGACTACCTGAATGCAATTCGTACTCTGACCAATAAACCTCTTATGCTACAAGCGTTGGAAGGTTTCCCTGTTACAGACAAACCTGCATCTGAAGCGACAGTTCGCAAACGTCCGCCTAAAGACAAGATGGCTAATCGAAGAACCGCAAAAAAGAAGAGTGTTAAGCAATTTAAGAGCAAACCAAGTTCTTCGAAATAATCAGTTCTTCAAAATAACCACAGAAAATCGATTAGCCCAGTTTGCACTGGGCTTTTTTATGGTTCATCTCATATTAGCAGGACCAAAATACAAACTTACGCCCTCAACCTCTATAAAGGTGCCAACCTAAATGACACTTTTATGAATTATGATGCCAAGGTATTGATTCTTGGTTGCTCAAAAAAAATACTCTGAAATCACGTTGACGCCCCTATATCTGACAACTAGATTTTTCTATTAGTGTCTAAAAACCGGGAGGTCATTGAAATGAAACGTGCAAGCTCTACATATCGATTACAACTGATTAAGGAAGTGGCAACTCGCCGAGATCGTCAGAGTTCTAATGACCCGATGGCAAACTACATACAAAACCTAATAGACAACAAAGATGACTGTGATACCTCGGTGGAGCGTAACCAGAGATTCAGTGGCAGTCATTTTGATGAACATATTGGTGGTTGGGTTAGCGACCATTGGGGTAGCAAGTAAGCCGACATCTCTAGTCACTGATATAGTCGATAGAACAGCATCGTTAGCTGTAGAATTAATATCTGCATTAACCTATCATCTGCAACAATTCCCTATCCAAGAGTAAGCAGAAAGTGTCTGAGTTAAAAAGAGAAAAAGAAGTGATGGTTGCCTTCCAAGTGATCTCTCGCGTTAAAGAAGGCAACAACTTCGAAGTGGTTGATAAAGCAATTGAAGTTGTGAAAGCTGCCGATGTGCCTTTCCAAGTCGGAGCTATGGAAACCACGATGAAAGGTGAACTCAACCAACTGCTAGATATCGTTAAAAAAGCAGAACAAGCTTGCTACGATGCAGGGGCTGTAGAAGTGATCACAAACATTAAAATTCACAGTAAAACCACCGAAGCCGATGATACATTTTGCACGTACCATCGTGGTGTAACGAAAGCGAATCACATGTTTGTTTAGCAATATGTTTATTTCAGAAAGCTGTTTATTTAAGAAAACAGGGCTTTAAGAAAGACTCTGAAGAACCAGTGATGTTATTGAAAAGGCATGTCTGAAAGGTGAGAAAGGATTTCCATTCGCTCTTCTTCTGACATCGAATGCCAATCACGCGGAGTCTCTTCAGGGTCATCTTTCGCCCCGATTGGTTTTCGATCCAGTGCTTTAACTGGCTCTTTTTTGAATTTTCCGTTCTTTTTATTCATACCGACACCACTCCTTCAGGTACAAAGGTACCTACCTTAATATTACACCCCAACCATTATGTAAAGTAATAGTTACCTCGAGGTTAAATAAAATTTCAATACTTCCTCTTTAGCCGAAAAGATCTCTTTGGGGACTTGTACTTCCCTCTTCGTCAACCGACTTACCAACCAAATTTTTTTGCTTCATTATTTTTCTTCTATAGCGCTGACGACACAGCTTTATGACGTGTAACTGTTCTGACGGCGTCATCGACATCCAATTAAAGCGCTCCTCCCTTTTACGCATACAGCCATTGCAATAGCCTTTGTCATCGCTTGAGCAAACCCCGACGCAAGGGCTTGGAACTTGGAACTTGGAAAAACTCTAACTGCTCCACCGCGCCTCCTTACATAATCAAAATTACGCTTACTATCTCAAAAATAAGCGATTAATTTGTCGCCTAGCTCATGAAATCCATACTAAACTATGACCTTATACTGACACATATAGTGTTTTGTAAACTATACTTTGAACCCATCAAGTTACACTTATTCGGTAACTTCGTTCTTTCCTTTGGAGCCTTATAATATGAAGTTTAGTTCAAAAAAATTACTAGCAGTAGCCGCTTTACCTATGATGCTAGCAGCATGCACAACAACAGGTGATAACGCGATGCAAGTAACACCAACCGATCTACAGCACCATAATTGGGAACTTGCGCAAATTGATGGCAAGAACATTGAGAAAAGCGAACACCAAGCGACACCTCGTCTAGAGATCGGCGAAAAGATGACGGCAAACGGCATGGCTGGTTGTAACAACTTCTTCGGTCAAGGCGAACTAAAAGACGGTCAATTCCGCATTAAGCAAATGGGCATGACCATGAAAATGTGTCACGGCTCAGCAATGGAAATCGAACAATCGGTTTCCGCGACTCTAAGCGAGTGGAGCGACGTAACACTAACAAACGATACGCTAGTATTGAAAAACGATGTACACACGCTAACGTACACAATTCGTGACTGGGTAAACTAATCAGTCAAAGAAACCAAATATTGATTGAAGGAGCCCTAGTGGCTCCTTTTTTATTGCTTTTTTACACTCATGATTCCTTCAAAACTGACACTCATCGCTTACTTTTCGTACCAACCTCCAATAAACCTAAAAAATCTATCATTTGAGTGCAATAAATTCATCAGTTCAACGGTCTGTTGCTAGGATGGTAATAGCCCTTAAGTAATTGATTGAATTTACTGTTGAATTAGAAATTATTTCAGAAACAGATAGAATAATAGGGCGTGTTGATCTTTCGAGCTGATTTTTGCAGCGAGTTGCTGGGTATTTATACAAGGCAGAGGCGTCGATGTGTAGCTAGCCTACATGAGAAGCCGATAACGCAGTAGAAATGACCAGCAAACGCTGCCCGAAGGGTTCGGCTAAAAGCGTTTTACTCTTTGTTGAGGGAGATTTGCTTAGAGTGACTAGGCTACTTCCCCCTCGCCGCGATTATAACGCTTTTATCTCGAACAAAATTTAACCACGAAAGGTCAACACGCCCTAGGGAGTTTGAAAATACAATGCTCTTGCCCGTTCACTACCAAATGGAAAAGTTTATGAACAAGATAGTAAGTACGTTAGGAATCATGGCAACCGTTGCATACAGCGCAGCCATTTACGCTGATGAAGCAACATCAACCAATAGCTGGAACCAAATAGAACAGCAGGCAGAGGGACAAACTGTCTACTTTCACGCTTGGGGCGGAAGCCAAGAAATTAATCGTTACCTACAATGGGCAGGCAAGGAGTTACAAAGTGACTACGGTGTGACCTTAAAGCATGTAAAAGTAACCGACATTGCTGAAACGACTACTCGACTACTTGCAGAAAAAGCCGCAGGCAAGAACAGCGAAGGCAGTGTCGATATCGTTTGGATTAATGGTGAGAACTTCCGCTCGATGAAAGACAATGCGCTGTTATTTGGACCATTCACAGAATCACTTCCAAACTGGAAGTACGTTGATAAATCTTTACCAATTGATGTCGATTTCTCGGAGCCAACCGAAGGCTTAGAAGCACCTTGGGGCGTCGGACAACTTGTGTTCATCCACGACCAAGAGACACTAAACAATCCGCCACAATCGTTTTCAGAGATGTTGAGCTACGCTCAAGCTTTCCCTAACCGCTTAAGCTACCCTCGCCCACCTGAATTTCATGGCACCAGCTTCATCAAGTCTCTACTGATTGAGCTAACAGACAACAACCCTGCACTGGCTCAACCTGTTTCGGAAGACAACTTCCAAGAAGTTACTGCACCACTTTGGGCTTACTTAGATAAATTCCATAAAGTGGCATGGCGCGGTGGTAAACAATTCCCAGCGGGCACATCGGAAAGTATCCAACTTCTGGATGATGGTCAGCTCGATTTAGCGATTACCTTTAACCCAAATTCTGTCTATTCAGCACAATCAAGTGGCCGCCTAGCTGAAACTACCAAGGCCTATGCTCTAGAAAGCGGTGCTCTGTCTAACATTCACTTCCTTGCGATTCCTTGGAATGCTAATGCAAGTGCTGGCGCTCAGGTAACCATCAACTTCTTGTTGAGCCCAGAAGCACAATCGCGCAAAGGCGACCTCAATGTTTGGGGTGATCCTTCTGTATTAAGCAGCAAGTACCTGACTGGTAGCGCTAAGAATACTCAACAATTTAAATCGATTGATGAACCACACCCAAGCTGGCAAAACGCGCTCGAGAAAGAGTGGCTTAAGCGATACGGTAACTAAAATTCATGCTACGCGCTCTATATTATGTTGTTATAGCTGTGTGCATTATCCCTACGATTCCTGGGGTAGCGGGAGTAGTGGCCTCGTCACTGAGTTTCATCCCGCCCCTAGGTTTAGAGGAACCAACACTCAACGGTTTTAACCAAGTCTTTCAATGGGAAGGGGCTTGGCACTCTATTGGTTTGAGCCTAGGTTCAGCGGTCGCCAGCAGCTACATTGCCTGCTTCCTGACCTTTTGTATTCTTCAGGCTTCTTGGGGAAACAAGTATTGGAGAAAGATTGAGCTAACGCTATCGCCAATGCTTGCCATTCCGCATGTGGCTTTCGCTATCGGCTTTGCTTTTCTGTTTAGCCCAACAGGGCTTGGCGCAAGAGCCGTGCATCACTTACTTGGTGAATCGGCTACAAGCTCTGAATTGGCTTTGCTGATAAAAGATCCTTACGCGTTTGGCCTAATCATTATGCTCGCACTCAAAGAAGTGCCCTTCTTATTGCTGATGAGCATTTCGATACTTCAACAAATCGATGTTGAACGCATCACTAAGGTCAGTGCCTCTCTGGGTTATAGCCGTGCTCAGATCTGGTGGAAGTGTATTTTCCCACAATGGTTTACCAAGCTTCGCTTCCCTATGTTGGCGGTGCTTGCTTACAGCGTATCGGTTGTCGACATCGCTCTGATCATTGGCCCAACCAATCCGCCGACCTTTGCCGTTTTGGTATGGCAATGGTTTAACGACCCAGACCTTAATCTATTGCCACGAGCTGCCGCTGGCGCCATCGTTTTATTCGGTTTAGCTTCGTTGATCATCGCCCTAGCGCGTCTAATCGAATGGGCAATTCTCAAGTACTTTAGAACTTGGCAATATTCAGGAAGAACAGGTATTAACCTTCCAGGAAAAACGATCTTCGCAGTGCTTGCTGCATTGTCACTACTGATCATTCCACTAATGGGGATTTGGAGTGTTGCCCAACGTTGGCGTTTCCCTGATTTACTTCCAAGTCGCTACAGCAAGCGTTTCTGGGAGTTTGAGTGGGATGGCATCATGAGCACCGTCGGGCAAAGCTTGTGGATTGGCCTTATTGCCGCTTCCGTTGCTTTATTACTCGCGCTGGTAGCTCATGAGTACCGAATCAAATACAAGTGGCAAGTTCCGGGCTTTATTATCGCGATTCCCATGTTGATACCTCAACTCTCGGTATTGTTCGGCATGCAAGTGACCACGCTTTATATCGGCAGCAGCGCCTATGAATTTTGGGTAATTTGGGCGCATGTTTTCTTTGCTTTCCCGTTTGTGTATCTGTCTTTGGATGGCCCTTGGAAAAGCTTCAATGACGGCCTGATAAAAGCCTCGTTGAGCTTGGGTAAATCGCCATTTCAAAGCTGGTACTCCATCAAGCTGCCTATCTTGTTACCCGCTATTGCCTTTGCTTGGGCGGTCGGGATCAGCGTAAGTTTGGCTCAGTACTTACCCACCTTGATGCTCGGCGCGGGCCGTATTAGCACAATCACCACAGAAGCCGTTGCCCTTACCAGTGGTTTCGACCGCAGAGTGACAGCTATCTATGCCATTTGGCAGGCCCTATTGCCTCTGTTCTTTTTCTCTTTAGCGATATTAGTCAGCCGACTTCAACTCAGATATCGCCGTCTTACTTTTAAAGGTTTTCTAACGAATGAGTCTGCACCTCAACGACCTCGCCATCCGTAAAAACGATGGTGTATCGCTGTTTTCAGCGCTAAACGTAACATTAGAATCAGGCCAAGTATTGGCTTTGATGGGGCCGAGCGGCTGCGGAAAATCGACCTTGTTGGACGCCGTAGCTGGGCACTTAAATGATGAGTTTTCGTATTCTGGCACCGTTATTTTGAACGACATTCAGCTGGATGACCTGCCTTCACATCAGCGTGAAGTCGGTATTCTTTTTCAAGATGACTTGTTGTTCCCTCACCTCAAGGTATGGGAAAACTTGGCGTTCTCTCTGCCTAATTCAATTAAGGGCTCCGCTCGTCAACAGCAAGCGATGGCTGCACTAAAAGACATAGAGCTAACTCACTTGGCAGAGTCTTTCCCGGATCAAATATCTGGCGGTCAACGTGCAAGAATCAGCTTAACTCGTATGTTATTGGCGAAGCCGAAGCTCGCCCTACTCGACGAACCGTTTAGTAAGTTAGACCAAGAGTTAAGAGCACAATTTCGCGATTGGGTCTTCGAACAGCTGACAAAAGCAAATATCCCAACATTAATGGTCACGCACGACGAAGCTGACGTACCTCAAGGGGCGCAAGTGCTGTCTTGGCCATGGAGGAGTCATCATGCTGGATAAGTACTCCATCAAGGTCATTAAGTGGCCATTAAACCAATCAGCTAAGTTGCTGAGTCAATTCGGTATCACGGCAAATCAAACCACCTTATTTGGCTTTCTGGTCGGGTGTTTAGCGTTTCCGGCGTTGGCATTTCAACATTACGAATGGGCGCTAGGCTTCATTGTGTTCAACCGAGTATGTGATGGGCTTGATGGGGCTTTGGCTCGAATCCAAGGCATTAGTGACGCTGGCGGTTTTCTCGACATCAGCCTCGATTTCCTTTTCTATTCGTTAATTCCTTTTGGCTTTGTTATTGCGAACCCAGAACACAACGCCATTGCCGGTGCGTTTTTGATCTTCTCTTTTATCGGTACTGGCAGCAGCTTTTTGGCGTTTGCCGTGATGGCAGGCAAACGAGGCATCGAAAACCCAGTCTATAAGCATAAGTCTCTGTACTACATGTCAGGGCTAACCGAAGGCACTGAAACCATCGCTTGTTTCATCGCGTTCTGTATTTGGCCTCAACACTTTGCTGTTATCGCCTACACCTTTGGCACCGCGTGCTGGCTAACTACGTTCATGCGAATTTACTTTGGATTCCAGACACTCAAAGATCAAACTAGCTAGGGTGTGCATTTCTCATAAATAAAAACGCCGCTCAAATGAGCTAATGCCGTTCGGATAAGCATTATTGCTTGAACCTGAACGGATATTTGGCTGGG
>NZ_JBFSTC010000074.1:0-10616 GCF_041466605.1 Vibrio sp. 10N.247.310.17
AAGAGAAGCTGCTTAATAAGCAAGCAAATGATGACAACTACCTTGAAAAACACCGTGAATGTAACTTTGTATTTAGTCAACTGCGCCCCAGTTAAAGTTACAGACTCTCTAAATCGCCCGCCAGCAGCCAAACATAGCTTAATTACTTTGTGTAAATCGTCATGGTACGGATGAGCTTCTGCCGCTTCGATTAGATGCTGCATCTCTTCAACAGTAAGAAACTCCATTTCTTGTTCGTGCAATCTGAATTGGCGAACCTGTTGCAATGGGTTTTCGCCTTTCCATTCGCCCATTCGTTTCAGTTCAACAATTACCGCGTTCAATAAATCTTGTTCATTGTTGCAAGTGCGAAACGTAACCTTGGCTTTATTTCCTTGAAGATCGGCCACTTCATCTGCAAGGCGGCGGGTTCGATATTCTGTGAACATTGATGAGGTGAGTTTGTCGTAAAGCGGGTCGCCCATTGCCAACGCTAGAACCTTTAATTTGTTATAGGTGTATTTTGAATGCGCTAAAGATTGACCGTGGCGTTCTTGCCATAGGTCAATCATGTCTAATAAGCTACGGTTTGTCGTCTACTTCGTTCATTGTGAACTTTTCGAACGCAAGTGCTTCGGCTTTGGTAGCGACACGTTTACGAATACGCTACCTTTTCGGCCTTGTGGGTTACATTCGCAGAGCCATGGTTTTTTGTTGTCACGCTCTAGCTTTCTGACAGACACTCTTGTGGGAACTCTTCTTTGTCGTGGAAAGACAAATTCTACTTCTTGACTTCTCTAAATAGGAGTGAAAGAGCGTTTTGAACTTCAGTTACATCTATTGCCTTAGGCGTAACAGATGTGCTGTGGTCGTAGATTTCTCTTAGAGATTCCATCGCTAACCCCTCCCTGACTTTTTTTGCCTGAGTTGCACTTTTATCCATCGGTTTATAGACTAAATTACAAAAGAAGTGACGTATATTAAGGTCAGTTCCTCTATCTAAAGCAATTTTAGCATCAGAAGTATAGGGTTGGTGTTCTAGGAAATCGTGGGATTCAAACAACTTGGTTATATCATCTCGATACTCTACCTCAACCCGTTGTTCAACATATGTTTTCCAAGATCCTTGCTCAGATAGGAAATTTTTCCAATTTTTTACTTTATCAGCAAAGTTGCCACTTTGAATGTATACCAACAAACCAGCTTTTTGGTCCTGTCTTACATAACGGGTGACCAACTGCAAAATACCTTCAAATACTTTATCATTAGTCGTAAGTTTTTTTGCTTCAGCTATCCATTCATGTCCGAAACCTTTTACAACTAAATCTACTGCCCCACCACCTCTTTTTACTTGAGATTCTGCATCAAATAACTCACTAGCGTTAAGCTGTCGTATGATCTCTGATGTAAGTGCGTCTTCGTCCTTCCCAAGCATCTGGTCTGCGTCGTTTTCTATAGCTTGAATATACTTATCGAGTTTTTCGTAAAGTACATAAATAAAATCTTTGTATTCAAGATAGTTCGCAAATGGTAACGCAGCTTTAGCTTGTTTCTCTCTCGGTACTTCATCGTCTAATTTTTCAAAAACATCACCTAGGTTCATCCGTGTCGTAACCTCGGATGAATGAAGCAAGAGAAACCAAGCCTTTTGTTATCGAAATCTTCTAACTCTCTACCTTTTGTATCTACAGGGGCAAGACCGTGCATTTTTGCTTCGAAATATGACTCGGCAGTAATTTCAATTGTTTCGTCGTTACCTTGAGGGAAGTAACAAAATTGAAGAGAAAATATCCAAATCGGTTTCGATGATAGGAAGATTACGCTATCCATTAAACTCGCAAGATCTGTTGTTTTAGATGCATCGATCAAATCAACGATTGTGTAATATGTCTGACTTGGGTGTGATTGTATAAAATCAAGGATACTGTCAATAGGCTCGGAGTTTTCATGTGTCGATGACAATTCTCGAACAATGTTTATTCGCTCACACAATAGCTCTTTGTCTACGCGCCCAGTTTCGTAACTCATACTAAGACCTAAATATTATGTCATTGATAGTTTTTGTTAATTCCATACTGTTCTTAGGTTCTTTTACATTAAAGCTAAAACACCGCTCCTCTTTCCAGTCAAAACGATGAGGCAAAAACTCGACTTGCATTTCTTCATCTTCACTCGGTGAATACTTAAACTGGATAACAATCTGCCAAGGATGATAATCATTGCCATTTTTACTTTTCTTGTGGATAGCTAACTCGGATCTTCCACAATGGCCCGGATCTGAAGATGCACTTGAAGATAAATAAGGTCGTTCTGTAAATGTTGCTATTCTTCCCCAGCTCATGCGTCCTGCGTTGACATCGTTAAATAGGTTTTTAATGGCCTTGAAGACGTTTACTGGTTCTGCATCGACTCCAGAATGACGGATGGCGATATCATTTATAAACGATTTTTGAAGTTCTTTTAGCTCTTCATTTAAAAAACGCTTACCAGCAGCAGATGATACTCGATATTCAACACGGTCTTTGGTGTGAGGAATGAATACATTGTGGAATGTTTGCGAGTAATCATCAAAGCCTTTGTATGAATGCTTTACTTTTACCGATGAGTATATCATTGCATACCCATCCCCTAAGTCCGTCACTTTACATAGACTGAACCCCTGTGGGTAAGATTGCCCATCAACAAACTTAAATTTACCTGGGTATAATTTATATGCCTCTGATGTTCTTGGTGTACCGCCTAGAGGTACGATTTTTTTTCTTATATTAGTCGCATCCTTTTTACTCAGTTCTACTATTTGATAAGTATGGTCAGACTGACATATAAAACGGTCAATAGCTGTCTCAAGTCTATCAACGGTACATTGAATTTTACCTTGATCAGTTGATTCGATATCACAGGCGATTATGTTCTGAAGACTACTCCATCGGCCAGCGGTGCTGAATCCATATTGCGATGCTAAGTAGCAAAAGTATGTTAAGCCATCAGTATCGCCTAATGAACCTATTAGCTTGTCCATTAAGTGGTTTTTAGCTTGGCTCGGTGAATTTTGATTGTTGACAATGCCCATTAAGTATTCTTTTTAGTAAATTATGTCTGGTCAGATTCTACAATGGTTTGCAATGTAAATAAATGCACCATGATGAGTATTGAGAGGTTATGAGGTGCAAACTCGGATGGTAGTGAACATATTATGGAACTACCCGACCAAACAATTTTTACCTCCTAAATTCCCCATCAAAATGGTGGTCTAGGTTAAGCCTATCGCGCCACTGCATCTGCTCTTTTTTAGAAAGATTGCAGCGTCTAGTGAAAGCGTTCCAACTGACCGGGTCATTCAAGTGTTTGTGAGCGAACTTGTGATGCCAATTATGTTGAGCAGTTTTAGTAACATTGTGATTTGCCTATGTTTCGACCAATGTTTGCATGCTGTGCATACCACGTAAAACTAATCCTACAGCCAGCCATTTGTACAAATGGGTACAGACTTTTGGCTAATGGTGCGCCTATCCCCGACTTAGCCTAAACAGCTTAAGAAAAAAAGAGGAGAGAAGACATCCTGAACCACCCGAACCGTTAGTTGCTTATTAGTAGCAAATGACCCGAATAAAAAAAGGCTCACATTTCTGTGAGCCTTTGTCGTATTTAGGAGGGTCCAAATCAATGGACTGTGTCATGGCTAATGTCAAGCAAGCGGTAAGTCTGCAACCACCTGGTTGAACGTGATACGAGCATTCTGAGCTTGCTCAGATAACTCGATCTTTTTCGCTTGTGCGGCACTAAGATTACTCTCGGCCTGCTCAAGTGCTTGTTGTAGGTTCTCTGGTAACTCGTGAGTTTCCATTTGTGCACCTTGTTCTAGCACATAAGCGCGAATTTCTTTCTTCACTGCGGCAAGTTCTGTGTAAGCAACACGCTCAAGTTCTGCAGCTTCTTGTGCTGCATCTCTTTCTTTCTCAAATTGAGCCAGTGCCATACCTTCTGCAGACCAAGGGTCCATATCTGGTAGTTCTTCGATATTGATCGTTGGCTCGATGTACGCGTCTTGATGGCGTAGGTCGAGGCTAGTTGCACGAACCGCTGAAATCATCAGCATCACAGAGATCACCAGTAGCGGTAAGCCACCAACTATTGCTGCCGTTTGTAGCGTACTTAGACCACCCAAGAACATCAGAATCGTTGGCAAGAACGACAGTGTGAATGCCCAGAACATACGGTTCCAACGCATTGGCTCTTCGGTCACGTTGTTTTGCACAACAGACGCTAGGATGTATGAGATTGAGTCAAATGTCGTTGCAGTGAAAATAATGCACAGCAGCGTAAATACCGCGATAACTAGTGTACTCATTGGCAGTTGCGCAAGCATCGAGAAGATAGCTTTGGTAGCGCCTTCTGCATTCAAAATCGCTACTACATCCAGTTCACCAGAAAGTTGCAGTGATAGGCCATAGTTACCTAAGATCATGAAAAACAAGAAACAACCTAGAGAGCCAAAGAAAATTGAACCTGACACCATTTGTTTGATGGTTCTTCCGCGAGAGATACGCGCAACAAACAGGCCCATACTTGGTGCAAATACTAGCCACCATGCCCAGTAGAAAATGGTCCAGTCTTGTGGGAAGTGCGTGTTCTCAAAGGTACCGTAACCACCAAATGGTTCAGCCCACGTTGCCATCACGAAGAAGTTAGACAGTAGACGACCAATAGAGTCTAAGCCTGTTTCTAGCATGAAGATTGTTGGACCGGCGATCAGAACGAAAGTCAGTAAACCCATTGCACCCCAGAAATTGATGTTACTCAGGATCTTGATGCCTTTTTCCAAGCCAGCATAAGAAGAGTAAGCAAAAATTGCCGTACAAACTAAAAGTACCATTGCTTGCGTAAGGTTATTTTTAGGTAAGCCGAATA
The DNA here is from genome assembly GCF_041466605.1 of Vibrio sp. 10N.247.310.17. NCBI lineage: Bacteria > Pseudomonadati > Pseudomonadota > Gammaproteobacteria > Vibrionales > Vibrionaceae > Vibrio > Vibrio sp. 10N.247.310.17. Next base: position 4,888 of record NZ_JBFSTC010000074.1, read on the forward strand.
GGTGGTTCAGGCCTTCAGTGATGAGAGGTGCTGCTAAACCTAGTGTTGTCGCGGCGCCACCCAGTAGACCGAAAATGAATAGGATATCGACGATTTTTCCAGGTACGCCTTTACTGCGGTGTTCACCAAGAACAGGCATTAACGCACTAGAGATCTTTAGAACAGGCTGTTTACGCACATAAAAGAAGTAAGCGATAGGAATCGCTGGGATCAGGTAGATAGACCAAGCGATTGGTCCCCAGTGAAACAAACCATAAGTTGCCGCCCAACGAACCGCTTCTTCACTTCCGGGTTCTAGTTGGAAAGGCGGTGATTGGTAGTAGTAAGCCCACTCAATACAGCCCCAGTACAAGATACTTGCGCCGATACCACCACAGAACAGCATTGCTGCCCATGATGCAGTTTTGAACTCAGGTTCTTCATCAGCTTCACCCAGTTTAATTTGTCCCATATCACTGAACACAACGTAAACCATAAATGCACAGGCAGCGAGGCCTAGCGCAAGATATAAAAATCCAAGTTGGTCCGTCATGAATGTTTTCGCAACCGCAATCCAGTCTGCGCCCTGTGCAGGGAACAAAATGAGCGGGAAAACTATCGTGAGTAGGAGTGCAATCGCACCAAAGAAAGTAGGCTTATCAATAAGCTCAAAAGTGTTTTTCACGAGTATTATTCCATTAAAATGAGAGCGGAATTATGGAATGAACTCGTTTTTTAGACCAAATCGGGTCTGTTGTCGTGACGACAAATCGCTTTAATGCAGAGAGGAAAGTGCAGTAACAGAGGGGAAAGTTAGATTAAGGCAAGTAGAATGCCACCAACGGTTGCCGCTGCGGATAAGTATTGCCCTGCTGAATAAGAACCATCGTCTTCTTCTTCAATCTTATCTGGGTGATCCATACCTAGAGCGCCATGAGCAAATGACTCAACCTTATCGGTAACGGTCGCGTTTTCAGCTTCGACTTTCTTAGCTTCTTTATCGATTTGTTTAAGGGCAGATAATAGGGCTTTGCCTTCATCAGAAAGCTTCACGGTATTTTGCTCAACCTTAAGCGGCGCAGGCTTTTCAGCTTCAGTGCTTTTAGCTTGTGCATTCATTTGCGAAGGTGAATACAGCTGAGTATTACTCGTTCCTACTGGCGTCATATCGCTCTCCTTACCTATCCTTAAATATAGTATCGGCAGAGGTGTGAAAAACTTGTGCAATTAATCATCGATAGTGATGTTTTTTATTCGCACATTACATTTTCGTCTGCTTGGTTAAATCGTCTATTTACTAAGCAAGTCTTGTGCCGATAAGAATGTTTGATTTAGATAGAGTTAGGATGAATGATGGGAACGTGATCAAGTTTTGACGATGGGCTAATTATCTAGGATTAGCCCATCGACTCTTTAGCTTAGAAGAGTGGATCAACAGACCTTACTCACACTCTAGGCTAGCGCTGCGTTTTGACAGGTGCTTGTATGCCGTCATTCGGTTCTCTTTCTTAACAAAGCGAGCCGGTGGAGAAAGCACTTTTAGTTGGTAGTCACTGCTATCCGATGAGATTTCTTCAACTGGACTGATGATGGCAATTCTCAAATCAGGGTTACGATGTAGAATTGATGCCGCCGTCCCTAAACCACCCTCGGTGTGGAACTTGCCAGCCACATGAATTACTTGTTTATCAGGGTTTGATGCTAGGTAATCCATAATCGACTCAGCCATGGTTTCATCCCAGGTTACCTGAGCGGCAAACTGTTTTTCTGTTTGCTCTGGCGTACCGTGGTGCATAGAAGCCATGAACTTTTCTTTGTAAGGGCTATCGCCAGTATTCACTTCGGCAGCAATCCATTGGCGTTGCTCGGTCGATAATTGGTCTAGGTAAGGCAATCCTTTACGGCCAATACACTGCACGAATGGCTTTGGTGCATTTGCCGCAATAACATCGACGTCGTTGGCTTTTGCGAACTCAACTATCGCGCGGTAATCACTTTCGTAATTTGGCCAAGCTGCCGCTTGAGACATGAGAATCTGTTCGCCAATTTCGCCGTTTAAGTATTGGTCGAGCGTGGCTTGGTGCTCTCGAGTGAACTGTTCCATTGAAAGCGCAATGTTGGATGTTGCGCTGCGGCGCGCTTTTAAGAAGTCGGTTTGGAAGCGGTGAATAGCAGAATGCGTGTGCCATTCGCCAATAAGAACCACATCAGCGTCAATCAGCTGCTCGGGTAATGCATCGAGAGAAAGTGTTTCGCCTTGTGGAGAAGCGAACTGGTAGTCATAGAATGTGGAAACGGTATCCGTTTGCGTGTTAGCCACTTGTTGAGAAGTGCTGTTTGAAGGTTGATTAGCACAAGCTGTAAGCAGGGTCGCTAATCCGATAAGAATAATACGTTGCATGAAATGCCTCCTTGAAGAACACGCATACTAAAGGAGGCAAGATGACATTTCAATGCAAGCGATAATCAATATCAATTAAACCTGTTTGCGGTACACTCGCAGCATAAAGTCCGCTTCACAGTTGAATTGCTCAGCATCAATGAGTTGTTGTTTAAACTCTTCACTCGCTTTCCAAGCAAATGGCGTCATCTGTAGCAGGTCGAATGCGTCTGACCCCGATAGTTCCATCATATAGTTTAGTTGCTCTTGATGCTCAAGAGTAAAACCTTCAATCATTTCTGGATCTTCGTCGTGCAAGCGAACACCATCATAAATTGCATCACGCAGCTGATACAGGTGTCGGCTAGCAGGGGTCACGGTGATCACCACGCCATTGTCTTTGATGGTGCGCTGCAGTTCTTCAGCCTTGCAAGGCGCATAAATGCGTAGAATGCCGTCTAAGCTGTTTTCCGCAAAGGGCAGACGATGGCTCGAAGCGACTGAGAAGTCGACAGCAGGGTAGCGTTTAGCTGCGTATTTGATAGCAATCTTAGAAATGTCTAGGCCAAAAGTCGCACCATTCTTTTCTTGAAGGTTTACCGCAATTTCATTGGTGTAATAACCTTCACCACAACCGATATCTAATAGGCTAGGGGCGGTTGCTGGCAGATAGCTAGCGCATAAACCAACAACAGCTTGACGCATTGGATCGTAGTGGTTGCCTTCAAGGAAGCGGCGACGAGCCTGCATCATCTCTTTGTTGTCACCTGGATCTTTTGATCGTTTGTGGTGTGCTGGCATCAAATTAACATAGCCTTCTTTCGCTAGGTCGAACTGATGGTTCTTTTCACACTTAAACGTACGATCGTTTTGAGATAAAGGTTGGTGACACAAAGGGCATTGGTAAGTCATTGCGAACTCGAGGTAGAAATTTCAAGTCCAAAATTTTAACAGGAAGCATAGTGGGGCGCTAGAATAAACGCAGCTGTCTTGGTTTACGGCAATTAGTGAAGATACAGAGGCTGTCAGTGAAGAGATAGAGCCAACGTATGGTTGGCTCTATTGGTTATGAGCAAGTCACTGATAGAAACAGTGAACTCGGTTTTTAGCTAAAGAAGTTAACTTGGTTCTTTAACGACTCAGCTTGTTTTTGAAGTTCATCAGCACTGTGAGAAGTCTTAGCGCTGGTTTCACGGCTTTGCTGGTTCAAATCGCTGATCGCATGCGCGTTCGCTGCTATTTCTTGAGAAACCTGAGCTTGCTCTTCTGATGTCGCAGCAATGGTTTCAGCTTGAGAGGCAATAGATTCAACTTGAGAGGCAATCGACTCTAGGGCTGTGCCTGCTTCTTGCGCTTTATCAAGTACTTGGTTGGCATTCGATTGGCTTTGTGTCATCAGGTTCACGGCATTGTTAGTTGAAGATTTCAACTTCTCGATGATGCTCACTACGTCTTGTACTGACGTTTGTGTACGATGAGCCAATGTTCTTACTTCGTCAGCGACCACGGCAAAACCACGACCCTGATCCCCCGCTCGCGCGGCTTCTATTGCAGCGTTCAACGCAAGTAAGTTGGTTTGTTCTGCGATGTCATCAATCATCTTGGTGACGGTTTGAATGCTTTCGCTATCAGAACTCACTTGCTCGATGGCCGATGCTGATTTGTCTAATTGATCATTTAGCTGGGCAACATCAATACACACACCTTCAACGACTTCTAAACCTTTCTGGCTGTCTTCATTTGCAAGGCGAACATTTTCAGCAATGCTATTCACTTGCTGCGCTACAGATTCTGCCGAGGTAGCCATCTCTTCAATAGCGGTAACGACTTGCTCAACCTGTGCTTGCTGGCGGTCAGATTGGCTCAGATTGTGGCTAGCATCCTGTGACACACTGCTAGAGCTGTTTTGTACTTGATCACTGGTCGTACGAATTTCTCCAACGAGTGTATTCAATTGAGCAGCCATATTCGCAACGCCGGTATTTAGGTTGCTGATTTCATTCTTAGTCTGTTTGCCGTTGTTTGGAATATGTAAGCTGACTTCGCCTTTTCCTAAGCGCATCATGTATTCGTTTAAAGTCGTTAACGGCGTCAACGTACGGTTCAATACGAGCGTTAACACGACGATGGTAGCGGCGGCAATCAAGGTCGCGATTATCGCGATAAGTTTCAGCAGTTCGTCGCTGCCTTTAGTGACTTCATTAATAAATGTGCCGCCAAGTAGCTTCCAATTCCACCCCGGAACTTCGGTATAGACGAGGTATTTTTCGCCCACTGTTCCTTGATACTCAAAAGGGTAGAGAATCAAGCCGGATGGCTGCTCAAAGAGTTGATAGAAAGGTTTGTTACCGTCGTAGTCGGCAACATCCACAATAGATTTATCACCTCCAGCATTAGTAGGGTGCAGTAAGTACTGGCCTTGATGCTCTTCTTCATTGTCAACGATGATGGTATAGCCAGTATCGCCCCATGAGACAGAACGCAATGACTCGAACAGGTTTTGTGTCGCCTCTTCTACGGGTAGACCAATGAAAGAGACACCGTTAACTTTGCCTTGTGCATTCGTTAAAGGTGCGTAGTAGGTAATGTAGCGTTGGCCGAAGAGCTTCACTTGCGCGTAATAAGCTTCGCCATTTTTGAGTTTGTTATAGCCAGGATGATCCTTGCCTAACGTTGTGGCAACAACACGTTCCCCTGACGGTTTTTTAAGAGAAGTAGACACGCGAATAAAGTCATCGCCAAATGGGGCAAATAGGGTTGCTACAGCGCCGGTGTCGCGAGTAAAGCTATCAACGAGTTTAGTGTCGTTGATTAGGCTCTCACCATATTGAGTCAGGTTAGGAATGGAATGACCGTTGAACTCAACGTCGTAATTCTCAACATAAACACCTGCTAGGTAACCGTTACGAAAGGTGGATTCTAAAACTTTGGCGGTATGCAGGTAGGCATCGAATTGGCCAGATATGGTTTTGGCCATCGCTTCTACTTTGGATTGGTGTTCCCTTAACGTGTTGTCTAATAATACTTGTGAGGCATTGCGATACACGAGCGTTGCGATAGAGCCAAAGGCGATAAGTAAGCACAGCAAAATGACCAACTTAAGTTGGAAGCCAACACTTTGATTTTTGTATTTCTCGAACATGAATTCATTATCCTGTCTTCATTGAGGTGTTGTTAAGTGGTTTTAGATAAGTTTGTTATTGAGCCTCCTATCATAAGAACTTATTCATAGGCAGTAATTGATAAGAATTAATGAATTGATAGTTATATTTATAAATTATGACGTATGAGATATGAAATGAAATTTGGAATGTATTAAATCTGAGTAGGTAAGCTTTGTCTGCGTTAACTTACAAACTGGTCATGGGAA